>DASQYF010000438.1:0-2468 GCA_035639375.1 Nitrososphaeraceae archaeon | reverse complement strand
TCGAACTTATGCAATTTCACTGGATTGATACTTCTAAGACAGGAATTTTAGAATTTAATAGACATATGAAGATTCTTCTTTCAAATATTGGTATAAAAAAAGACAAATTAGTATTATTTTATGATGATATTTCTGGTCCATCTGCAGCTAGAGGAGTCTGGCTATTGCTATATTTTTCGCATAATGAAGTCGCAATGCTTGATGGCGGATTCGATAGATGGAAAAAAGAAGGATATGATATAGAGACAAAGAGTAATGCATTAGTCCATGCTAATTTTCAAAACAGACCTAATGGCAAAATACTTGCCGACTTTAAGCAGGTAAAATCAGCAATAAAAAACAAAAAAAGTAGCAGTGTCATAATAGTCGATTCACGTTCAAAATCAGAATATGATGGCTCTACCGTTCGTGCTGCTAGTGCTGGACATATACCGTCAGCGTTTAATATAGATTGGAACTATAATATTGAAAATAATGTGTTCAAAGAGCCAACTCAGTTAGAAAAACTATATGGGCATATCCCGAAGGACGCAGAGGTTATCACGTATTGTCAGGGTGGCTACAGGGCAGCTAATAGCTTTGTTGCATTAAAAATGATCGGATACAAAAATGTCAAAATGTACTTAGGTTCTTGGGGAGAGTGGGCAAATAAGTTAAACCTTCCTGTAGAGAAATAGATATGTCAATATTATAAAACTGCCTATAAGAATGTTAAATATTATATACTAATGTATGGCATAATCTATTGTGAATTGACAACTATTAGTTTTAGTGTATATCTACATCCATTAGCATAACCGGCAAACAAAATTAAGACTGCATAAGTTATTAGAACAAAATATCAAAATAAAAATCAAGATAGATCAAGAAACGCACACATATTTCATTTTGCCTTCGATAAAACAGAAGAAAATTACCAGCAGTTAAATTATTAGTGAAGTGTATTTGCCACTAATGACTTTCTAATATAGCAATCAACATTTTCCATCATTGTTTGATTGTCTTCAATCATTGATTGTAATTTTGGATGAGTGTATATGGTATCTATATACTCAATATGATCATCTTCTGGATAATACTTGTATTGAAAGGTCGCCTTGGCGTTCTCCTTCCTATTTCTTTCATCTCCAGTCGTTATTCTAAAGGTAAGTGTTATTTGACCAGCTAATGGAGCAATTGAAGTCATTGTAGGCATTATCCAATTCAAAGTAACTTATTTAACAAATATTATATGTGTTATACAAGTTTTTTATATCGATTTTTATGACTATAAGTTATGGTTCTGTCTTTTATTGTATCCAATTAACTCTATAGTTATTATCAGATACTAAATATAGACACATTAGTAAAACTGCAATCCATCTATTTTGTTATTCAAAGAAACTAATATTTCGTTACAATATACTTTCCAATAATAACAAGGTTTTTCTTTAAAGCTATAAAATATAGTTACTTATCTTTCCCAAAGTTAAAGATGCAGTATTGATTGGTTAAATCATATAAGTTTTTACTCTATAGAAAGTAAGAAGAACAACTTAACTCCAAAACGAATGTAAAAATGACGATGGAAGGATTTGTCAATACTATTGGATGTATCTAATCATGCTCCTGGTCTAATGACTTATCATTGGAAATAGTATAGATGATGAATATAGATATATTATGATTATATATCCACTTACTCATCAATTATTACGATAACCTTTTACGACATGAAGTGTAATATTCATCAATGGAAAAGAGTTTCTGTTACCTGTGCAATTCGACAACATTCGTAAAGATTTGTCCTACATGTAGCAGGCCTGCCTGTAAAAACTGTATGAAGAGCTTTCCCTTCTCTGCTAATGTATGCCTAGAATGTGCAGCTGGAGTCAAGACTGGCTTGGCAGGTATAAGAAAGGATGAGGAAATATTTTAGCACTTGCCATGATATTGCAATAATAATAACAACAACACAACAAACAATAAGTAGGGTAAAAGAATTAGGACATATATACACAAATTTTTAATTTTTAGAATGACAAAATTAGCATTAAATATGCTTGATATAGAGAATTAGCGATTCTTCTATAACCTCTCAAACATATATGTAGGACTGCACTGGATAATCAGTCGTTAGTTGATAATTATTTTGCACACTTTTATCTATTATAAAAATCAAATCTTTATTGATATTACATTAATCAATTAACTCGTAAGGTCTAAACAGAAATCATTTCCATAAACGCTTTCAAATTTTTTGAACATAATTGCACAATCTTCTGTATCAAAGTTATACTGAATGCCGTTAATAACTTCCTCTTGTACCAGGATCTCCTTTCTCTGTTCTTCTAGGTCTTTTCCACATAATGCACATTTATCTTGCAATATTTTAGTTGGCACCATCTATTTTGCCATCCTATCAACTAAACATAAGAAGTTCTCAGTTATTATTGTTCTTATATTTTTCTAATAGATGGGATAATACT
>DASQYF010000437.1:0-2110 GCA_035639375.1 Nitrososphaeraceae archaeon | reverse complement strand
TTCTTCAGGTCATCGGGTTTAATCTGTAAACTACTATTACTATTACTATTACTATTACTATTGTCTTTGTTATCTTCTGTCATTTACTATAAACACATAGTCATATCTTCAAACCTAGTTAAAAAGTAATCAAATATTGATGGCTGCGTTACTTGTATCAAAATTGCATTAATAACCTTTCTTTGTTTCACGCATAAATATAAAGACAAAGATTCCTGGAGCCAAGGCTATCCATGATACAGATTGAATTGCAATACTTAAAGCATATATATCTGCAATAAAGCCTATACCTACAACACCAAATACAAATCCCAAATCTCTCCAGAATCTATAAACTCCCAATGATGTGGCTCTCCATTGTGTATGTGCGGCGCTGTAAAGTTAAGGAAAAAGCTATAGTTTTCTATTCCTTGTTTATGATTTATGATATGCCAGGTAAGAAAGAGAACCAAGATGGAAGATATAGTATATTCATTACATCTTTACTTTAATGGTCTTTCTTTAAGAAATACTTCCAAAGCCTTATCAAGATTTGTTCAAAGAAGTCATACCGCAATAAGAGATTGGATTCAAAAATATAAACCTAAGAGACTATTTTGTAATAAGATAAAGATTGCTGAATTTATAATTGATGAAACCCAAATCAAAGTTGGTTCTGAACTAGTATGGCTTTGGGTCATTATCGAACCTGAAAGTAAGAAAATTATTGGAATGAGTTTATCAAAAGAGCGAAACATGTTTGTTACAGAACGATTTATCTCTAGTGTAATTCAGATTCATGGTAAACATCCTGTTTCTACAGATGGAGGTACTTGGTACCCACAGGCCTGTAGATTTCTAAATCTAAAACATCACCTTCTTTCCTCTTATCAGAAAAGCATCATCGAAAGAACTATGCAATTCATTAAGGATAGAACTGAATGCTTTGATGACTATTTCCCTTGTAAAAAGAAGAATTGTAAACTAATGCATGTACAAAACTGGTTAAATCTGTTAAATCTGTTTGTTGATCATTATAACAAGGAAGTGATCTCTTAACTTTACAGAGCCCTGTAATGTCATCAAATGCCAAAAGTCAATCACCTCGCCATAATTTTATGGTTCAATATGAAGTATTCCCAAGTACCTGTCAATAGTTTTGAGATAATTTTCTACTAAAAAGATTCTTTTATCTTTTACCGGTTATGCATCTATGACTACCGTATGCTAAATATAAAAACAGGGATGGATGTACGTTTGTCGTCATATAAGAATTGGCAAGGGGATATCAAAACGAAGTTACAACTGTTATTTGTAGGAAGATAAGACCCGGTCGTGAAAAAGATTACAATGAATGGGTTAGGCGTTATTTGTCATTGGTAAGAAGAGCTCCTGGTTACCTTGGTATTACAATAATTATCCCTGGAAATGGCAAATCACCTTTGCGGTATATTATCCGTCGTTTTGCTGATAAAGCTGCTATGGAGGCATGGGATAACTCAGAAAAGTCACAAAGGCTAATAGAAGAAGCAAACAATTATTCTACACGAGAATACCAGACCTCCACCGGTTTGGAAACATGGTTTACATTACAAGACCTGAACACCCTTAGTCAATCACCACCACCTAGATGGAAAATGGCCATTGTAATCTTCTTTGCTGCGTATGCTATTAGCTCTGTATCGCGATATATTCTTAATCCCTTCATGGAACAGTGGCCACTATTTGGGAATGCTGTAATTTATACTGCAATACTAGTTGTTTCACTTACCTATTTTGCACTCCCGATTGCGAATCGTTTGCTGCGACGTTGGTTATACCCGAGCAGTGTATAATCTCTACAATCAGATAATAACAGAATTGCCAAATAGGGTTATAGTAGCAGCTGCGGCTATGAGGGCATGATCATCACCGTTACCATCAGTAGGTAATAATAATAAGCAGAAATTAATCAATAATAATAATACATATTATGAAGGATAAGAGCTCATATAATAATAGACAATTTGGATCATATTCACGAAATCTGCTCATTTGGAATGCTCTTTCATATCATCATTTGATAAATCCAAGAGTAAATCCAGCTGACATACTACCAGTAACGGGAATACCAAAGCTTGTCATTGCTAAT
>DASQYF010000436.1:0-3599 GCA_035639375.1 Nitrososphaeraceae archaeon | reverse complement strand
TCTGGGAATCGTCCATCTACTGATATATTCAATATACCACCTGGGTACAAGATTGAACCAGTTTTGTGGAATCTAACAATTCCAAGTACTGTGGCATTTGATGATAATGGGAGTATGTATGTGGCAGAATCTGGATACTCTTATGGAGGTTTTAAACCCTTACCTAGAATACTAAAGGTAGATCAGAGTGGCAATATTAGCGTCTTAGTTGATAGACAACTAAATGGACCTATCACAGATATTGAATTCAACAAGAAAAACGGAGTATTATATGTATCTCACAGAGGAGTAATTTCTGCTGTAGATGTAGGAGGACGAGTAAAGGACCTTATTGTTGGATTGCCTAGCACAGGTGATCATCACAATAATCAATTGGCATTGGGACCAGATGGTAGATTATACTTTGGACAAGGGACAGTTACTAATACGGGTGTTGTTGGAGACGACAATTATGCTTATGAATGGTTAAAGACATCCCCCGAGTTGCATGATATTCCAGGCAAAGATATTACTTTGACAGGCCAAAATTTTGAATCAGTAAACCCGTTGACACCTCAAAACATAACTGATTATGTAACAACAGGTGGATTTGCTCCATTTGGACACAATACTACAGCAGGTCAAGTAATCAAAGGAGACGTAAAGTGTGGTGGATGTATAATAAGCTCAAATATCAACGGAACAGATCTCAAAATGGTTGCATGGGGTCTTCGAAATCCTTATGGAATAGCATTTACAGAAGATGGTAAAAAACTCATAGTAACAAACAATGGAGCAGATGAGAGAGGAAGCAGGCGAATAGCTAATGATAGTGACAAGATACTAAGCGTAGACGTATCAAATTCCTCTAATTTAGGAAACTTATGGTATGGATGGCCAGACTTCTTTGGGAATGCAGAACCTGTAACCAATCCTAAATTCAAATCTATAAGCTCATCAGATAATAAACAACCACAATTCTTGATGCAAAATCATCCTCCAGTAGAGAAACCATTGGCCTTATTGGGTGAAGGAGTTGCAGTAACTCAAGCTACACTTTCTAACAATAGCAATTTTGGTAATAAAGGAGCGATTTTCATAGGTGAATTTGGGACTGCAGCACCATTAATTCACCCATTTGCTGACATAACTCAAGAGATGCCAGGCTTTAAACCAAATATAACAGGTCAAAAAGTCATAATGCTTGATCCAAACACTGGAAACTTTACTGACTTTGTTTCATTGAAGAAATTTAACAAGGACTTTAGACCTATCGGTGTAAAATTCGATACTGAAGGAGACGCCCTTTATATTGTAAGTTATGGAAAAACAATATTAAGAGAAAGTGTACCTACTGGTGGATCTGGTATTCCAGGCTACAGATCAGGAGCAGGCCTATATCCATTTGCAACTATTCACGCAACAGTCTGGCCTTATGCTAATACAGGAGTAATATGGAAGATCACCCCTATGAATAGCACACAACAGATGATCGAAAAATAAGCTGAGGCGTGGGATGTACCATCCAGACAACAAACCATTGCACATACTGAAGAGAGAAGCACCAAGCTAAGCAGAATGGTGATGAGATATACAACACACCAGAGTCTGAGAACATACAGAGCGTGCAGTCATTTATCAACTAAAATAAGGTTTGAAACACCAAAGAGACAGCGAGAGAGTGAGAGAAAGATAGCAAAGATGCGAAGTTATTTTGATTATATATCTACTGAATATTGAGCAGAAAAGTCTACTACAAAAGATATAGCTCTTGTAGACAAAAAATAGATTACATATGATACAGGAAAGACAAATTGTCAAAGCAGTGGGTAAGCAAATAGATATAGAATATTTACTGTGCGTGAAGTATGCCATCACAAGTTTTCAATATACAGCCTGGATGTTGATATTTGTCATTGGGTAAATTTCACATTAGTTAATGATAATCAGCCTATAATTGGAGATAGTGATTTATAAAAAATTACTTAATCTTAAAGACATTTATAGCATTGTTCGCTGTTCAATCTAATGAATAGTGTAAAGAAAGTAAATATACTCAGATAAAGAAAAACGTTGTTAATGTTTAGAGGGTCATTAGTTATCTTGAGTTTGTTAACAATGTTTATTATTCTTTCGTTAGACACTACCAGCACTATAAATTTACAGGATAAGTTTTTCGAACCTGTTAGTGCTCAGGGTTTCAATGATGCAAAAAGTGGAATCCAGAATGAAACAGCAGAATCTACTACACCAACAGATAGAAGTTTAATTGTAAAACTTTTAGCAGATAATTTAGAAAATAGGATCAATAAATCAGCTGCAATTCTTGAGATAACAGGCGAATTGCCACAAGTAAAAAATGTATCTTATGCTAATTCAATTAGTTCTGAATTACATGGAATACCAAAAGATCTTGATATAGCAAAAAGAAAAGTAGCACAAGACATTTTGGCCTCTGATACAGACCTTCAGCCAATATTTTTCCTCATGCCAAATGGCGATATGTATATGGAAGAACCATATTCCCGTCAACAGAACTTAACAGGAAACAATTTTGCTTTCAGAGATTACTATAAAGGGGCTGTTAGTACAGGTGACACCTATCTTGGTAATATAGTTATATCTGCCTCTTCAGGTCTTCCCCAATCTAATATTGCAGTTCCAGTATACTATTCTGACAGCAATAATACTAATAATAATAATGATAATAGAAGCAATAGTAATATGACTTTGTTGGGTGTATGGTCTGGGGGATTAAATCTGACAGTTTTTAGTGAAGTATTACAATCATTAAATCTAACAAATGGAGAACGAATTGTATATGTAGATCAAAATGGCCAAAAAGCCGCTGATTCAAATAAACAATCATTTAAAACAAATCAAAATGAATCATTTGCCAATCTGCAAGCCTTCAACAATGTACTACAAGAACAAAAACCAGGCTCAGCTATAGAGATGATAAATGGCATTAGAATGATTGTCTTTTATGAACCTGTACAGTTTCATTCTACTACTTGGGCTGTTCTGTTATTTAAGCCCTCATAATTTTGTTAATGACAATATTATGATTAATCCCACTGCAATACAAGAACAACAATAGCAGCAAAATATTAATTGCAGAGATCGTTAGAAAACTTGGTTTGTTGTAAGTAGCATTAAGACTAGAGGATGAGGATTTGAAAAAATATACCCTTTTATCTTTCTTCCTCTAATCCATGGTGGTTATGTCTTAGCCGTCAATACAACAGTAACCACAACCGCAGGTTTGGTTACCAAATGCCTCACAACTACTCACATGATATTTTTGATTCATATTCATAAATCTACAAAATAGATACTAAATACTTGCAAAACAATATCTATGATGAAACAAGACAAAAAATTAGAGAAATGAGTATTTTTATTATGTTGTTGTCATTGGTGATTTTGCTTCCGCAACAACTGTATATGTTACTACAAATGGTTCTCCGTTAGTTGTATGAAATGCTAAGGCTATACCTGCAAATCTATTCAGTTATCGGGTTCGGTGGAATGTAGGACGGATTTGACTCAATAATCCCACTCAACTTAATAGAGATCTTCATTAAAATGTAGAGTATATTACTGTGTGAACAAGGAGC
>DASQYF010000435.1:0-2777 GCA_035639375.1 Nitrososphaeraceae archaeon | reverse complement strand
ATCAATAAAGGAAATACAACAGTTTTTTGAACTGCCTGTAAATGATATTTCTTCAACCAATATAACTAATTACGATGTCTTAAGAATATTTATACTGATTTGATAATCTGTATTAGATAGAATCTTAATACTAATGAATGGGATCTGATAGCATTATCTTGATAATACCAAATATATGGCAAATTATCTTATTTGACAATATAATAATTAGTAGTTTTATATTAGTAAATATTTGATGATAATAAAATTACCATTACTGAACAACAATTTGAGGAAAAATTTGCTTAAACCTTATCATCCAGAGTCTTATCATCCAGAGTACCATTACTCTGCTGCTAAATTTTTTAATCTCTTTATTCTTATTAATTTTTACCTAAATTACCTTAATTCTAATTGTTTTGTGAGATTTGGTCTATCCCAAAATGAGCAAAGGACCAGAGCTAACAACTCTCTCAAGAATGCACTCGTAGCAAAGCCATTTGCAATTCTAATATATATTAATAAAATAAATTATATATACTCTACATATTTCTCTTAAGTTATGGTGCTAGAGACTATAAGAAATTTTAGAGTTGGATTTGCTATCATATTGATAACATTTCTAATAGGTGCTGCTGCTATTGCAACACCAAATGTAGCCTATAGCCAATCCGTTTCTTCTGTTCCCAACAATGCCGATATTAATACTGGCAATAATAATAAAGTAGTAATATTAAATTTTGATGATGCATATGAGAGTCAATACATTAATGCCAAGCCAATTCTAGACAAGTATGGTTATAAGGCTACTTATTATATAGTCTGCAATTATGTAGGAAATAGTGGACGGCTAACATGGGAAGATATAACAGCACTAAAGAATGAAGGATATGATATAGCATCCCATACAATGAATCATGCAGATCTTACTAAAACATCAAAAAAGGAAACTGAATTTGAAGTAGGTGGATCAAAACAATGCCTTCTTGATCATGGCATTAATACCTCAAGCTTTGCATATCCTTTTAATGGAGCATCTTCTGAGGCGTCAGTAATCGATGTAGTTGCTAAATATTATGATATAGCTAGAACTGCTAGAAGTGCTCCTGAGCCAATAATGTATTTACATTGTGATGGCTTTAAAGAAGAATCAAGTCAAACTGATTGTAGAACATATGCTAATGATGGTGAACCCAATTTTGCAAACAGGTACTCTATTATGGGTTGGAGTCATGATGCTGATAGGTACAAGTACTCATATGATGATTCTGGAATGTTCAATAGATTCGTTGAAGTTGTTAATAGCGCGTCTATGTATAACACAGATGGTACAATAAATGCAATTCCAATAGTTATATGGCATAGAATAGATAATAGCGGAGAAGGTGATCCACAGGTCTATGCTACTACTATAGATCTATTTGAAAAAGAAATTAAATATTTACATGATAATGGCTTTAAGGTATTGACAATGGCAGACATTGGATATGATACAAATAGCAATTATCTATATCTGAAAAGATAAAAAGATAGATACAAGATACATAGATAGAATAAGAAATAAGTAAAAATAGATTAAGTATAGATGAAGCTGCTTAAGACAAGTGGAAGAGAGAGAACAGGAAGAAGAGGTAAGAGAATTTGCAGCAACAACAACAACTACTACAACAACAATAAACCAAATATTTTTGAATCAATTCGGGTTAGTCGTCTTATAAAAAGTAAGATTACATTTTTAATCATATAATAATTGTACTTATGAAGCAGAGAAATTATCTTTGAAATCCTATTTTTTGTGGTCGCTAATTACGCAAGCAGTCAGGCACTGTTCTTCTAGTAATCTTCTTCTGTATGAATACATAATTTTTTATATACTATTTCCTCTTGCTTGTTAAGATAACATAATTATATCTACTATATTCTTTGTTGTTTGAGTTGATTATTTGCTATTATTGGATACATTAAAAATATCTTTCTATTTACATAGGATCGAAAATATGTCCTCGAAACTAGTCTTGTAACGATGATCACAATATAATGATATATGATACACACAAATAAGAAAACCAAGTAAAATACAAAAGTGAGTGATTTAAATATAGTTTCCACTTCGTATATTTATAACATTTTAAATTACAGTAATGTATATAGTGGATGACGAGAGAGTATAGTGGTTGGAGATGAATATTGAGTAATAATAAACAATTCCTTATGCAACAACTATTGTGGATTGGTATTTCACTAATTATTAGCATCACAATTTCAATATTGGTTCCTTTTCCTTTTTCTTTACCTCTAATAATAGGTCTTTTTATTTTGCTGAGTTTCTATATGAGAAAAAGAGCGATGAGAAAAATGGGTATGAGCGGTGCAACAATGTTCGGTAGCAATAATTCAATAAACTATTACTGTATGAGTTGTGGAACAAAGCATAACGAGGCAGCTTGCCCCAGATGCGGTTCTAAAATGAAAAGAGTCGGTTAATCCGTGATTTGTAAATAATAACTTTTCTACAGATGTAATTGTAGATTTGTTCTCAATATATATAATAATTTACTATGCAACCATCACATGTTATATCTATAAGAGATAATGCTTGTGGATTATATTGTTGATTTATTTATTATTATATATACTCCTTGTACAACGGCAGTTGTCTAATGTCTCATTTCCTATGCTATATTAGTCAAAGGGTATCTCGAATTTTTGCTGCGAGTTTATTGATATTATCGATTACTAGAAAAATGTGCTTTAGATTCCTTTTATGAATCCGCAGCAATTATCGGTTTTGATGTCTT
>DASQYF010000434.1:0-2511 GCA_035639375.1 Nitrososphaeraceae archaeon | reverse complement strand
TCTATCTACTGTATTATCTTCTCCATACAATACCTCTGTTCTTTCAGAGCTATTATTATTATAAGCCATCAAAGTATACAATATTAGAAATATAACACAAATATATAAGGCAAATTGCTATCTTAGGAAGAATAAAATTATTGGAAGTTTATTTGAAAAATACATAGAAATTTGGTTAATGTCAATGAGTGAAATGTAGACATACATTGACTCGATTTTGTAACCTGCATCTTTATAGCAGACTCTATGTTACGGATTCGTATGCCAGTCATATATATAGAGAACATGCTTGATATCTATTTGAAAAGAATCAACAAATGGCTATGAAACTAACAACAAATTATAAAGAGGAAAAGAGATTTATCTATAATGCGTGCTGCAGTCGTTCCATCAGTTAATGGCAAATGGGAAATTAAAGAGATTCCAACTCCAAAACTATCTGCCAATCAAGTTCTAATAAAGATACACGCAAGTGGTATTTGCTATACTGATGTACATATAACTCATGGTATACTTGGAGTAAATTTTCCAAACACTATCGGACATGAGCCTGCCGGTGAAATTGTCGAATTAGGAGAAGGAGTTACTAACCGTAAAATTGGTGACAGAGTAGGAGTACCATGGCTACAAACTACATGTGGTAGATGCGAATGGTGTCAGCGCGGAAAATCTCTATTTTGCCAAAAACAGATAGGAACTGGTATCGATATTCAAGGTAGCCATGCTGAGTATATGGTAGCATATGCTAACTCAACTCAATTATTGCCAGATGGCTTATCATATGAACAGGCTGCTCCTATATTTTGTGCTGGTTATACTGTCTATAGTGGATTACGATTTGCTGATCCAAAACCACATGAACGTATAGCTGTAGTAGGTGTAGGTGGTTTGGGACATTTAGCAATTCAGTATTCAAAGGCAGCAGGATTTGAAACAATTGCTTTAACTCATTCAAAAGATAAGGAAGAACTAGCATACAAGCTTGGAGCTGATATTGTAGTTAGAAATGGCGAAGAATTGAAGAATATTGGAAGTAGAGGAGAAGGGGGTGATGGTGGTGGTGCAGATGTAATACTTGCTACAAGTAATTCTTACAAAACCACAGGAGATTCTCTGAATGGTTTGAGACCAGATGGACGCATGATTCTCATGGGAGTATCAACAACTGAGCCACTTATAGTACCCCCAGATCTTATATTCAAACGTGGTCAAATTATTGGTTCTATGCAAAATGATCGTGAATATCTCTATGAAGCATTAGATTATGTAGCAAAGGGCAAAGTCAGAGTTATTACAGAGACATTTTCTTTAGACGATATTAGTAATGCTTATGATATGGTAGCTAACGGAAAAGTAAGATTTAGAGCTGTAATTAAGAATGAGTAATATCAAATAAGTATGAGTGTAAGTGTTTGTTATCAAGGGCTATACAGTCAATGTGAAACAGATTTGTAACAATATATTTTTATAATTTAAGTGCATTATTAATAATCTACTATGACTTCAAGTGAAATTATAAGCTGCAAAGAATGCGGACAAGAGTTTGATACAATAGATGCTCTTAAAGAGCACGAGAAATCAGAACAAGAAGATAAAGAACTTCAAAACAAAAGACTTTGACAACAACTTCGGAATATGTGTCGTACATAGTATTTTACCTAATTTTGAAACTTTGGGTATCATTTAAAGAGACTGTTGCATCCTCTCGCCCTCTTCCTATGGTTAATATCACTTATATCAATCTAGAGACTCGTGTGTGTTAATATTAATGGCTGCAGAAGAAGAAGATAAAGATGATAATAATAGTATTCTTCACAAAGTAATAGAATCTTGGAAAGGTTTTGAGTACAGCTTAAGAGAAGATGATAGGATTCTATTCAACAAGATGTTAAATGAATGTAAAAAAGAAGAGTACACTAAAGCTTTCAACGCTAAAGGTGAATACAACTCTGCTGAATCACTTTTTATGGCTCTGATATTTCAACAGCAGAAAATGATTAGTACTTTAATTGAAAAACTTTCAGATATGAATAAAGGGAATAAAAAGTAATTTAAACAATATGACTGACTTATTTCCTGACCATTTAAGTTAATATTTATATGCTTAAAATAAATATTTCCTGTTATTAGAGTCAAGTTAATTTATTTCCATAGCCGTTATGAATTATAATATCTTAGTTAATTTTAATATGAACTGGTAAGAAATCTTGTGCTTACATTAAGAAAATGAATAAGCATCTAAAGAACACAAATGAAGAGAAAGTAGATCACATTATTGTTATGATGATGATTAAGTTCATTGGATAGTAGTATTATTATATTGCTGTTGATACTGGTTTTCTGAAAGGATTAGCAGGGAATTGCTTATCTATTAACCTATAGACCAATTACATATGAATCCACTGAGCCGTGTCTGCTCCTCATCCTCCTTCTCCTCCTGCAAAATGAGCTTAAGTCTTACACCAACCTTGCATTGTAGGTGCTCTTTATTGTTTCAAATATCGCATTATT
>DASQYF010000433.1:0-2287 GCA_035639375.1 Nitrososphaeraceae archaeon | reverse complement strand
TAAGTCTAGCATAGAAGCCGAGTAATCTTTATGTTTTGTTGAATTTGTTATCTGAATATTAAAAGGAGTTTCTGATTCAGCTTCTTCCCTTGTATTATTTCCGAAAATATCGTAATTAGTTCTAAAACGTTCTTTAATCATGAAAGAACCTTAGAGTTGAAATATTTGAATTTTCTTGTACTGATGAATAAATATGGACCAATGGGCTTGAAATACCTCCAGCATATTGACGATCATATTAATAGTCAAATAATAAAAGTTTCTTTCTTGCAACCTAGGATAGATTACTAAAATTAAACTTCAGCCGAAAAACGATATCGTGATGTTGTTTGACAATTTGCTAGGGTTATGTAATCAAGAATATTTCAGTTATGCATTAGGTATCAGGATCGGCATGGTATAATCGTATTTGCGCTTTTCCTTTATTAGAAGATCAATCTGTGCATGTAACGTATTGTTATGTTGCATCAAAATCTCATGGATTATCCACTCATCTTCAATGCTTTCAATAAGCGAAGCTAACCTATTCATTGCTACCTTTAATAGAAGTATTGATTTATCCATTATTCGCTGAGCTCTTTGAATGTTATCTGGTCCTTGCGTTTGATACAGAGAATAGGCATTATTACCTTCAGTATCCTCATTGCCATCATCATCTAATTTTAGCATCTCGCGTGTCTGCTTTAATGATAAATGTCTTCTAGATATCATCTCTGCAAGTTCTGATTGTTTTGACTTGTCTTTAACAGAACACAGTTCCTCTGCTATACTAGTACCTATAACAGAATCTGAAATCGAGTCAAGTACATCAGATGGAAGTTCTAGTAGTCTTATTCGCTTGGTAATATAACTGGCGCTTTTTCCTAGCCTAAGTGCCAAATCCGAAACACCACCCCAGCCAAAATCAGAAACATAGCTTTTGAATGCGCGTGCCTCTTCCAGTGGATTTAAAGTCTTTCTCTGTACATTCTCGGTTAAAGAAACCTCAAACGCCTCTTTATCGTCAAGTTCCACTATATGACAGGTAATCTTTCTCCACTGCAGTTTTTTACACGCGTTATATCTTCTGTTTCCAGCGACAATTTCAAATTGCGCGTCTTTTGATCTTATAACTATTGGTTGCAAAAGCCCTTTTTGTCTGATTGAGCTTGCGAGTTGATCGAGTTCACTATGTCTTATACGAAGCGGAAATGAAGGCTCCATAATCCTGTACATCTCTATATCCTCAATGATTCCAGGTACTAACTGAGGATCTGAGGTTAATTTGCGCAATCTCGATTTGTTCAATATGCGATACTATAATAATTTTTTGCTCAAAAAACGACTTGCCGTGATATTATTAACGGATCAATGGATCTGTAAGAGTATTCCTCTGAAAAATTATTCAATAACTCATTGTGATTTGAGTATAGGGTAAGCATGTCTGGAGATAATAATATATTGGCTTGGCGATTTTTTATCCCAAGGTTAGAGCTAATTTTTGCGGTACCGCAAAATTTCATGTAATCAAATCTTTAATCGAAAGAGTTATTACAACGGATTAAAAAAGGATCAGTAGCCTGTAGTTTCACTTTTGTTACCAAATGATAGAAATACTTCTCACCTCTGAAGAACAATGTGTATAGTGAACGTTTCAGAGACATTGATGAGGCAGCATTTGAACAAGAGTATCCATTTAAGAATATACGGTATACTCAAGGCGAAATATATGAGCTACAAGAACAAGAACCAGAACAGTATGAGCAATCAATGTCATATGAACTACAGGAGCTTGATAAAGGATTTGAATTTGAACTATTTTCAAACGTTATACATGATACTGAATTTGAACAGCTACTATCTGAAGTGGCTAGCGAAGCTGAGCCAAAATTTGTAAATTATGTCGGATTAGAAAA
This sequence comes from Nitrososphaeraceae archaeon, assembly GCA_035639375.1. Taxonomy (GTDB): domain Archaea; phylum Thermoproteota; class Nitrososphaeria; order Nitrososphaerales; family Nitrososphaeraceae; genus JAJNBK01. The sequence goes on along the minus strand of DASQYF010000433.1, from coordinate 392 downwards.
TCCTAACATAACAGAACTAGAGCAGGCATTAAAGATTTCTGATATAGAAAATAAATTTGATCAATTCTTCCGGGTTAGTTATGGTCCTATGGTAAATAGGATTAATGCGGAAATTGATAGATTTGAATCATATTTGGACAATTACCTACAGCCACAAATGGATTTTGAGACAGTTCAGGAGATTGTCGACAGATATCAAGTGACAGAGCCTGAGGAGCTCTTTGGAAAGATTGGTAAATTCCTCAAAAAAGTTGGAAAGGCTACTGTGGGTGCAATAAAGAAAGTTGGGGGAATTGCCACAGATGTTCTTACAGCTCCAATGAAACTAGCTCTTAAGCCGATACTAGCCAAGATCAAACTTTTAGTAAATCCGCTATTAAGAAAAGTCCTTA
>DASQYF010000432.1:0-14303 GCA_035639375.1 Nitrososphaeraceae archaeon | reverse complement strand
GGTTCGTTATTACTAACATTCAGACATATGTAAAAACGCCAAAAATCATGTCATACATCATAAAATGAGTTGATTGAAGATGATTACCACGAGTTAAAGAATACGAATGTTTGAACTTAACAAGAAAATAAAACAAATATTATTTATCTGTTGTTAGTCTTACATAGGAATTTGGTAAAATCGTATATTTTTATCTGTCTTTTTAATCCTTTTTCCTTCTTATTATCACCGAGCATATTCTTTCCTATAGAATGTATCTTAAATGCAATGTACCCAATGTGTTGCATAAGCCACCCTAGTCTTTCTGACAATCATTTTATACACCGCTTCTTTTATTTTGCAGTTAGTGCTTGGACTACCATGGAAGCATACTGCGTTAAATGCAAGTCAAAGAGGTCAATGAAAGACGAGAAGAAGGTCACAATGAAAAATGGTAGGCCTGCAACCACAGGAATATGTTCTATCTGTGGAACAAAAATGTTCAAGATAGGCAAATGATCTTTTCTCACTTTTTGTTTTGTTTCCATTATGACTGTATAATATTTGTGTTTTACCTTCTGCTTTTATTAATATCATTTATGAGGATTCAATTCTATGTTAACAAAATATGTATTATTGATTTATAGTCAACATAATATCTGCCGTTACAGCTCCTTTATGCAATTAAAGTATAATAGTATAAAATATGCAAGAATATCATTTGATAAGTATACGCAATCTTGTTAAAAGATATCAGAATATAATTGCTGTTAATGACCTTAATCTAGAAATTTATAAAAATGAGGTTTTTGGTCTTCTAGGACCAAATGGTGCAGGTAAAACAACTACAATACATATGCTTGCAACTCTTCTTAAACCTACCTCTGGCACTGCTACTATAAATGGCTATGACATTGTAAATGAGTCTGCAAAAGTGAGGGCTAGCATAGGTATTGTATTTCAGGCACCGAGTAGTGATGACATATTGACAGGATATGAAAATCTAAAGATTCATTCTTTGCTTTATAGTGTGCCTAGTCATATCAGAGAAAGAAGAATTTCTGAGGTACTGGAATTAGTAGGTCTAACCGAAAGAAAGGATGATAAAGTCAAGCAATATTCAGGTGGGATGAGAAGGCGGCTAGAGATTGCAAGAGGCCTTATTCACAGGCCAAAAGTAATTTTCCTTGACGAGCCAACACTGGGCCTTGATCCAACGAGCAGAGAATCAATGTGGAAATATCTAAAACTGTTGGTGAGAGAAGAAAAGATCACTATCATATTGACAACTCATAATATGGAGGAAGCGGATATTCTCTGTGATAGAATTGGCATCATAGATAATGGAAAAATAATTGCTCTAGATACACCATCAAAACTAAAAGAGATGATTGCTAGTGATATCATAAAACTGAAGTTAAAGAAAAAGGATATTCACAAAATCGAAACTCTAAAGAACTTGATTTTTATACATAAAATTGAGAGTATAAATATTAGTGATGAGGAAGTGCTTATTTTATCAGTGGACAACGCAAGTTACAATCTTCCTATAATTTTAAAGCACATTGATGTTGAATCAGTAGACTTCAAACATAGTACATTAAACGACGTGTTTCTTGGATTTACTGGTAGAGACCTCAAAGAACATCCAGAAGGAGGTTTTATGGAAAGATATGCTCAATACGATTAGCATTAGCAGACAAGTGTCAATTGACGTTACAGTAATATAGTTATGTATTATCCAAATATATCATATTAAGATATCAAATGTATAAGACAGAAGATGAAGTAAAAAATAAAATTGAAAACGTTACTGTAATTACTGTATCCAAATTTCATATGACATGAAAAAATAATATTCTATATTGATCATATTGTTTTTAAAAATATATTCTGATATTTTCTCCGGCCAATAAATGCAATATTAATGTCTCATATTATGAAGTATGTTCATAACTATTAAACTTCAACAACTTCGCCTATATTTGGAGCTTTTGCGTCATAACCATATTTATCTGTGATCTCTTGTGCAAATTTTGTACACGAGGGTCCGTCACCATGAACTGTGAGCACTTTGGGATTACCCTTGATCCGATCAAGAATTTCGAATAATTCACTTCTGCTATTATGTCCTGAGAATTCGAAACGTTTTACGTCAGCCAAGCATTTTCTAACTTTGCCGTCAAATGTTGTAATCCTTTTTTCAAGTAATATCCTACCTGGAGTACCTTCACCTTGGTATGATACCAGAGCTATACCATTCTTTTCATTTTTTGCAATTTCTTGCATATAGAATATTGCAGAACCTCCAACTAGCATTCCTGCCGGAGAGATTATTACACATGGTTCTTTTACAGCTTTTTTTCTTCTGTTCCATCCACTAATCCATTCTGCTCCGCCTATGGCCTGCTTAAATACTTCGGCATTCCTTAAGAAGGCAGGATATTTCATCATGATTTGATTAGCTTTAAGTGCCATTCCATCCATCACTACTTTGTATGGAAAATTGTATTCTTTTAGAACACAAGCTATTTCCTGCGATCTCTCCACAGAAAATGCAGGAATAAATAATGTGCCTCCTCTTTCAACCACATCATAGGCATATTCAAGCAAATCCTTTTCAGACTGCTCCCTAGATATTTGTTCAGTCTGAGAATAAGTACTTTCTAAAATCATTAAATCAATCGCCTCTAAATTCAAATCTGCGGGACGTAGTAATTTTGAACCTCTTGTATTTATATCCCCTGTATAGAATATACGTTTACCGTCATGCTCTACTACGACTGTAGAGCCACCTAGAACGTGTCCAGATTCATGCAGAGTTATCTTGATGTCTTTTATCATATATGGTTCTCTGTATTCTAAGTTCTTTGAAGACTTCATCATTGTCATAAGATCAATATATTCAAATGGTAGATAGAATCCCGATATTTTGATCATATCTTCAATTAACAGCCTGGACAGATCGAATGTCGGCAGAGTAGCAAGGGCCTGGAGATTGCTTGATTCGGATAGAAATAAAGATGGAACAAAGCCTGAGTGGTCTAGGTGGGCATGAGTAATTACTACTGCATCAACATCTTTTGGTTTAACATGCATTGGAAAGATAGGTTCTCTTTTTAAAAGTACGCCGTAATCCATCAAAATATTAGTACTATTGCTATTTACCAGAAATGCTGAACGTCCAACTTCCTTTGCGGCACCTAAAACAGATATTTTCAAATTTTACTCTTCTGAATATTTAGTTATAGATGCTTTAAGTCTTTCACAGCAGGAGATATTATATTCCATGGATGGATGCAATTATATCCGTAGTTCCTATATATTATTAAAATGAATATCCCACAGACGTTCCTTTATCTCTACATATGAACTAAGATTCTGTAATTGTTCAAGATATCTAAATCCGCACTCATCCAATACATCTTCAAAATCGTAACGCTCACATACATCTTTTTTCTCATCCTCTAATCTCTGCATGAGAATTGATTTTATAACTTCTGATTTACTATGTTTGCTGCTATAAACATACCATAGGTTGTGCGCACCCCTTAGTTTTGATAGGAATGAGTAGTTTTTGTTAGACATTTTTGTGTAATAGCGATTCATAATTTCAGTATTGACATCTTCCCATGAAGGTGTTCTCCATTTAGCAATTCTTTCAAAACCATTGCCTTCAAATTCCGCTGCTAAACTTATTCCCTGATCTAATGTTGTTACAATCACATCAGCCTTTGCAGCAACTGCATCTCGAAAATCTATGCCAGGTTCCATCCAACCAACGAAGATAATATCGAACTGATGGTCAATTCCCCAGCGAGCATCAGCAATTTTGATATAATCTGGTTTCACGCTCCTATAATAATAAAAGATTCTCGCGTCATTATCAATACCTACTGCATTGGGAAGAAATGCTCTTATTTTTGAAAGAAAGTCGCCATTTCCGCAACCTACATCTAAATATCGTGGTTTGCCATTCTTTGCAACTGCTTTTGATATAGAAATTAGACGCAGTACATCAACTTTTCTATATGTAAAATACGTGCCACATAGAAAAGGAAAACTATAACGTTCATGATGGGGGGACATAGTATATGTTTTAAATTGTTCTAAGGAGATCATCGCTTTTTGGAGATCAACTGTTTTAAAGGGCATATTAGACTTAATTATTCACAAATAATCATAGCTTTTACTATTTAATCATTTTTACGTATATAGCGAAAATGGAGATCTATTAGGACATAAATATTACACTAATATATTAATGCTCTGCTTCAATATTTTGTTTAGGAAGTAATAGGAGCTATACGTTCACAAAGCATCTTACAACATTATTATAATACTCGGAATATTACCAAATTACTATTGAAATAATTCTTTTATTCAGCTATGACCTACATAATATCAAAGATAAAGAAAACATTAGAACATACAATATATTATCGAGATCAATGAGCCTTTGAACTAACCAGACTACCATCCCAACTAGTAGCAGGTCGCTTAACCTATCCTCATGAGCTTTTGTCTATTCTAGCTATAATTGAGTTGCTGTTTGACATTTGAGAGAGTTGTTTATTCTATCTTGATTGTAGCCGATCTACTTGAACATTTTCTAGATAAAAATATCTCATTCAAATACTGTTGGACTTTTTTCCGTAATATTTGCCTATTGCGCCGTAATCTTCGTTCTACTTATAATTTATACAAAATACCTTTTTACCACTTAACTAACAGTCTAGTTTTTACAAGGCATATTGATTGTTGATGATAAAATCAAGGTATGATTAACAATAGAGATTAAAAGCAAAATATAGATGGTTTGGTTAGACTTTCAGTAGAAGAGTAAGTAGTACCCTCTGATTTGTGGCTATAATGTATCTCAGAAGATGTTGTCACATCATATGGGTGTTGGTTTCATGTGCACCTCAAGTAGTAGTAAGATTCATTCTTAGAAGTATAGTAGACTGTAATATTTGAAACTCAATTGCAATCGCATATTAGAGTAAATTATTATTTCTAGTAATGGAACTCTAAAATCATCATAGGACTGTAAAAAAACCGATTTAATTATATGTCTTTGACAATAACAATCTCCAAAATGGTCAATGGTCACTGTGACTGTGCAGACTGCAAAGATCCTATTGCAGGTTGGATTCCCTTAAAAGATGAAAATAATACAATAGCTGGAAGGTTTGACCTTTGTGCAGCACATAAAGAACAATTTATACAAGAAGAAATGAGCAAGAATAACAACATGGGAGACGACAGAATAATCCAGAACAACTGATTATTGTTACATAATATTGATTTTGTCAACTTTTAATAAAGTTTCAGATTGTATCTCTCTAATATTGTTGATTGTAATTTACATGTGAACGCCTATTTATATAAGTAAGCGATAGAGGGCTACATTAACAATTTGGGTTTCTCCCAGGTATGATTTGGTTCTATTGATAGCAATGGTGTCTTCAACAAGAAAAATGCAAGCAGTATTAAGCGTGGAAAAGATCGAAAAAGACTGTAATATCCTTTATCTATACAGCATATATATGTTTCTCATATTTCTCATATTATTTACTGTAAGTTTTGGAGATAAATATTATAATTTGTTAAAAAACTTAAATCTTGATAAATCTGATTATTATACATTCAATTGTATATCTTAACTAGTTTGAATGAATTACTTTAATTCTATCTATTGTATATCATGAACAATACCATTTTTGGTACAATTGTTTACAGATATTAGGACTCCAATTAAGGTAAATAGTTCTTTTTTATAGTATAAAGGATAAAACTGCATTCTTCACAGGAGTAAAATAAGCTATCAAAATCAGAGCATAAAGACATCATTGCATAACATCTGGGGCATTCAATTTCATGATTTATTTCAATGGGTGTTTCTTGTTGCTGTTCGATCTGAGAATTTTTGATCTCAACACTTTTCTCTAATTCTGTGTCTGCCATAATATTACTAATTAATATAAATATACTTTCTTACTTTTATAATAAGAATCCCTGTAGGGAGAGGGAGTAGTATATGCCAGGATCACTTTGCCATAAATGGACTGAGGGATATTTTAAATACAAGGCAACATATTGTCTATGCGAATAAGTCTATCTTACTATTAATGTCTTATACTTAAGCCACATCCTTTTTCTTTTATTAGATAAGATTGTCTTTGACTGAGATTTACAGCATATACGAAAGATCAAGATAACTTAATTCGCACCTTGAGTAAAAATTTTTACTGAGTAAATAGCTTTATCCAGCTGTCTCCTAAACACAATTGTAGTAAGAAGATATTCCAAAAAGTAACGCATGCATCAGAAATTCATAGATCCTAGCATAGGCAGAAATAGAAATGCAAGTAATATATCGATATGATATGACAATGACAGGCTAGCTTTTTTGAAATTTCCATATAATTTACAAGCCGCTATTGTGATTTTTTTATACCTTTCTTGTATTCTAGACAATCATTATAAATAACTACTACGATAAATCAAGCAATAAATCTATAAAAATCGTATCAATTTTTCTTACGCACCACTATATGCCTCCAATCTCCATTCTTGTTGCTCTTTTCAAATTCTATTTTGAAATTATATAAACTAAGAAAGTTTAGTATTGGCCTATAATTGTCTAATCCATGAATCTCAATCAAAAGTGCTATATCTTTACTTTTGGATAGAACATTAGTAGCTCCTTTTAATACTTCAAATTCTGCTCCCTCTACATCAATTTTAATCCAGTTTATTAGTTCTTCTTTTATTTGATTTAATTCTAACAGATAATCCACCGTCTGAGCATTTACATCTACAAATTTATCTTCTGTTCCCGCCCTATTGGACATAATAGTATTATATATGGTATAACCTGATTCTTCCTCTGGCAAATAGAGTTTTATTTTTGTTTCTTTAGAATATACTGCATAATTCAAAGGTATAACATTGGCTAATTGATTGAGTTTGATATTGCGATTCAACATCTCAAAATTGCCCGGATGAGCTTCAATAGCAACTACTTTTCCATTTGCACCAACTCGCTTTGAAGCTATTATTGTATATCGACCCATATGCGCACCAATATCTACAACTATATCTCCTTGCTTAGGAGTAAAGTGTTCTATTATATCATCTTCATGATTTGTCATAAATACTAAATCTTCTCTGTTAATTCTACAATAAAATTTGTAATCGTATTTTGGTACGCTGATTTTTAATAGCATAGAATTATCTAGTCTTAAAATCTTGAACACTCTATACAAGAAAGTATTAAAATCAAATCCTTGTTCAATGAATATTCTGTCTCTTCTCTTTCTTCCTAAAGCTATTCTAAGTAAAATTCTTAAACCTAAATAGATTACTTTTAAACAATATAATATGCATTTATCTAACGGCCTTACTCCTTTTGTTTCTTTTAGCAACCAGTAATTCAATCCTCCCATATTATATCGTTGTCAATAGTATACAAGAAAAGCCTTTTAAACCCTTTTTGAATTATCTATGTGTTAGATTTCAAATATGTCTATCATTTGTCCTGAATTTTCAAGATTAAAATATGGAAAACTGTTTCTTTCGTGACAATCATTAAATATTCAATGAATAAGTGTCATTAAATTTTTAATGGCTTGACAAATGCAGCTTTTTAAGAGGAAATTATTGATATAATTATTTATTTCTTTTTTTTAATTCATTGATTCTCTTTCCATAGATTTAACCTCGCTGCTCCTGTATTTTTAATTTATTAATATATGTTCGAAAAGAGGTTTCAAACTTATTCCATGTATACTTGGACGCATTGTCTATGCAGAGGGTCTTCATATATTCTCTATTTTTGATACAATATTCAATTCCTTTAGCAATTTCCTGAGGAATTCTTCTACACATAAAGCCTGTATCTTTATGTTTCTGTACGACTACAATTTCTCCGCTATCATCACAATATACAACTGGTTTTCCATATGCATTGGCTTCAAGTGGTGTAATTCCAAAATCCTCGTCTATGTATGGTGCCAGGAAAACATCACAATTGCTGAATAGTTCTGCCTTTTCTTTGTTAGAAAACTCTTTGATTATAAGCTGCACATTACTAGGAAGGGTCTGACTATCTATAGATTCGATTGTAGTATCATATGGTCCAGCTATCACAAAATCGTAATTAGGCATAATATATGCCGTCTTTATTATAACATTAATACCCTTCTGTATTACATTAAGCCTAGAAAAAGCCAATATGAAAAAACGTCCATTTTTTTTACGCAGATCATACATTGTAGCGCTTCGAGCTTGGGATACTGCCTCTACTATATCACAACCTGGATGAATAATACTAAAGTTAGAAATTCTATTATACTTTTTCAGTCGTTTGCCTACTGTTTGGCTGTTCACTATGATGCTTGATCTTTTCAAATTTGGAGTGAGATAAATACTATCTGCGACTCTACATATTACCATTAATAATAGATAGACCATTTTTTTTCGTATCCCTTTCCTTTGTTTAAATGACTGCCAAAATAAATCGTAATATTGTTTGATATGATGCTGAAAATATATAATATGATTTCTATGCCTAATACAATGCGAATCAGGTTGCAGGGTTATAATTATATCAAACTCTGAGAAATCAGCATCAGATAATTTGGCTAAATAGAAGATTCTAAACAGATCCTTCCATTTTCTGGGCAAATACCTCGGCAGGTATTTTTCGCTGTTAATGTATTTGATAAGTAATTTATGGCCATCAAGTGCATTTATCAAATGATTGATAATTTCATTATTTCCTCCTTCCTTTTTCCTTCCATCGGCAAGGATTAGAACTCGCATATTAGTTATTACGCCTTTAGACCTGTTCTCGTAGCTATTGTAGAATAGTATAGTTGAGAATGTTGTCTAGCAACAAAATTCCATTTTAGCTTCTGCTTGAATGCATCTACAGTTTCAGCATATTTAAAGTAATTTCTGTCTAATTTTTTAATACCACTAGAAAATGCGTGAGGATCTCTTTTGACAGTTATTCCTAATCCTTGTGAAGCAAATTCTCTAAAGAATTTTAAATCTGTTGCTACAAATGGTAATCCATGGGCTAAAGCATCAAACATTACGCCTGAACCAGCAGTTACTTTGTATGGTAATATTACAGCATCAGAAGCATAGAATAATATAGATAGTTCTTCCTCGCTGAGGAAACCTCTTTGTAAATCTAAGATATTATCTGCCTTCTCCCATTTGAGATCTACGTTTTCAGTACTGTAATGTCCCTTTGAAGAATTTACTACCAAGGTCCATCCATCTGGCATCTTCATCTTTCCTAGAATGTCCCAACCTTTAGTAGCTGTCCTAAATCCGAGTGCTAAAGCTATTCTATATTCTTGTTCTTCTTGCGGTAGAGAAAATTTTTCCCTTGCTTCTTTTTTGTTTGGTGAAGGATACAGGGCGGGTTCAGATCCATGATAAATTACATGACATTTACCACCATTGATATCAGCATCATTATTAGTACTATTGCCAAGTCTCTCTGACATATAGTGTGAGAAGACTATGCCTGCTGCGCTCATCCTAAGCTTCTCTTTATTTAAGTTAGTAAAAGCCCGATAATTTAGAAAATACTTCCAGAACCTCACTAATCCCCGAGCAGGTATTCCCAATTTTCCTATTCTGCCACTTTTTTTAATTAATGATGCTTGACTTATCCATTGACCGAGGGAATATCCTGTATGAAATGTCGTTACTATAGGGATTTTGCATTTAGTATAAAATGCGTCAATATATGTACCGCTTTTTTTTGGATCGAGTGGATCCAATATTAATCCATACAAACCAGGCTCAAATTGTACATGTACAATATCAGGCTTTAGGTCATTAACTATTTTTAATAGTACATCGGAATTATGAGGATTTTTAGGAGAGAGGCCGGAATATTGTCCATCCCCTTTTTCATCGCAGACAACATAGACATCTATACCAGCTTTCCTAAGCTCATTTGTAAGATTTGATGTATAACGTCCTACACCTCCTGGCATGGGGGGATATTCTGTAGATACCATTAGTACTTGCATCGCTGTATTAGATCACCCCATCAGATTTTCATATAAAGATGTAAAGAGATCTGTTATTATCTTTAGCTCCACATTTTCCCAAATGTTTGACCTTCCATTAGCCTTAAAAGACCTTGTCTATATATCTCAAATTTCTTTTTTTTCTCTTCGGTTAATGCATTATTTGAACGTAGTAATTCTTCTAATGCATCTAATTGCAATATTCCCATTGGTATCATCAAGTCCTTTTCTTTTCCTGGTGCTGCTTTGTAAAGGTAAGGATTTTCTTCTATAGACAATGCTTGTTCTAACCTGAACTGTCTTTTTCTATGTATATAATGACCACCAAGTATGCTAACAATGGTAAAAACTATTGTAGCTGTAATCATAAAAACCCAGATATTTGAGAACAGGATATTTAGAACAGGTACATTTTCTAAAAGTAGTTTATATTGAATTGTAATCCAATTCGTTATAGCTACAAACAATGCTATATACGCTGAATAAAATTGTCTAGATTCCCAAAACCTGCGCCCTAGCCATTCCAGTATTCCTCCATATTGTATATGAAACATAAATTTCAAGTTAATACGAACCCCTTTTGATTATATAGTTTTGGAAAATACGTGTCTTTAGTAGAATCACAACAACTTTCAAATAAACGATTGGTATTTTTCTTTGATATGAGAATAAAAACTCCATTTGCTTTGGCTCTTCTTTATCTGATTTCTTCTTCAATATGGCTGATAAGAATCTTTTATTTTAGTATACACAAAAACGAAAGGAAACTATGATGAAAAAGAAATTTTGTAAGCTTTCAGATAATTCTATTTATAATATATATAATAAGCTATCTAAGCGATAGATGATGCGACATAATAAGACCCAATTTTCAAATGATGCAAATATAAGAGCTGGAGTTGTGCACTATAACATGGAAGCCTACGGAGAGAATCATTAGATTCCCGGATGTGGCGAGCATGTTGGTCTACATTCTATCAAAGCACTAGATGAAATGGGATGTAAGGTTTTCCTATGTGCAAGTGCATATCCAAAAAAAGAAGAAACCATTAATAGGATAGGAATTAATATAGAAGACTCCATAGATGGATTTGTAAAGGCTATTGGCCGTAATGAGATACTTCCATTTCTTGGGGCCTATCAGAGGATGGTATATACCTACTCTTTCTTCAAGAAACTGATCAAAGAATATAAGCTTGATTTTGTTCTTGTAACTGGAGGATCAACTCTTATTCCAAAGTCCATGGCAGATAAAACCATTGTATATGTTCATTATCCTGTTGATCTAGAGGTTATGCATCAACGTTACCTAACTAATAGAATGAAAAAGATTTACATTAAACCTTGGTTATTTATTTCAAACAATCTTGATTATATCAAAAGATCTACCATAATTACAAATAGCAATTATACAAGAGATGCAATAAAAACTGCATGGGGAATTGATGCCAAGGTAATATTCCCACCATGTCCACAGTATTCCTTCCCATTAGCAGATCAAGTAAAAAAAAATATTGTCTGCTCTTTAGGAAGGTTTACACCTGAAAAAAACTATGAGATGATACTTCAGATCGCAAGAATACAGCCTAATACACAGTTTGAACTTATTGGAAGCACTACTCCAGATAAACTTTCATATTTTGAAAAATTAAGGAATAGTGCACCAAAAAATGTCATCTTCCATGTAAATGCAAGTATTGAAGATAAAATAGAAGTGTTAAAGAGATCGAAGGTTATGTTACACAGCTTTATAGGAGAGCATTTTGGAATTGCAATTATTGAAGCCATGAGTGCTGGACTGATCCCGGTGACACATGATTCAGGTGCTGCGAAAGCCGACGGTCTTGTGCCTAGAAATTTTAGATACAATGACATAGATGAAGCTGTTGCATCAATTAATCGCGCATTTTCTTCATGGAGCATAGACGAGGCTCAGAGATTAAGACAATATGCCATGAGGTTTTCAGCAGAATCCTTTAGAGCAAATATAAAGTCATTTATATCTAAGTGGATTAATCAAAGTAGCAACTCTAGCGAATATCATTAAAGCAAATTCATCTGAAAGGACTAATGAAATGTATGACATAATATTATTAATGACTATATACAGTTTTACTTATTATATTTTTAAGATATAATTCCCTGCAAACCATAATAGTCAACACATTTATTCATTATCTTGAATAGAATTATTCTTTTGGTATTGCTGGAAAACCTTGTTGTTCTCAAGGAAATACTTAAAAGTCATAAATTTTGCATCCCATTGATTTGTCCTTTCGATTCTTAAATCAATAATATCTTTTGCTATCTCTTCTGCTCTCTTTCTGACAATTTCAATTGCTTCTCGGATTTCCTTTGGAGAATTATCTACATGTACAGTACCTTTATAAAAATATCGCTTCAATGGAGGCCAGTTAGAAGTTATCAAAGGTTTTTCAAGCACCAGCGCTTCATATGCACCGGCTAACATCGTTTTATCTCTCTTTGTAAGAACCATTATCGCATCAACCCCCTGAAGTACAGAGATATAATCATTATAATCTAAAAATCCAGTAAAGATTACATTGTTTATTTGCTTTCCTAGAAGATGTTTAGCTGCTTTAGATTTATCCCCGGTTATATAAAATAATATTTCAGGCATAGTAGTAGTTGCATCAAGAATTTCTGCCAAAGGCTCGTCAGGTGCAAAAGAGGATATAACAGCTATCTTGAAAAATTTGCCATTTTTCAATTCTCCTTTTTCTTGCTTTTTTCCTTTTCCTACTTCAAAATATGAAAGAGGATCTTCCAATACAACTGTCTTTCTTTTAATATCTGAACAAATATTATCCTTTAATTCAGAATTGGTAACGATGAGCATGCATACTTTCTTCATGATCCATTTGTTTAATGGTCGAAGGTATGACCAAGGCTTGTCAAAAGCTCCTGTATGCATATCTATTGCTATATTGCACTTTGCACCAGTCAAGTATCGATGGACTATGGCTGCTAGCGCACAAAATATCGGCGGGATTTGACAAATTATTATCTGGGGTCTTTCCTTCTCTAATATAAGTAATGTATTTGTAAATAATTTGAGGTATTTAATTGGTGAATATATTTTCTTTTTAAATTTGTAACTGATTAAATACAGCTGAGCATCCAAACGTTCTGCCAGGTTCTTTGCTCTTATACTATGAGGAGCCCAAACTAAGAATACAGTTTTAACACGCTCTTTACTATCTGAATAAACTTCATTGGCATCGTCATTAATTATCTTCTTAATCATCAATTATCATAAACTCATAGATATGATAAAGCACTTAAGGATTATAATTTTTAATGTAATAGCATATAAGTTATTTAAGATTAACATGTTATTTGCCCAAGCCTTTACTAAAAGAGGTATGTTCGAGCTTAATAGCTATAATTGTTAAAGCCAAAAAAATGAATCATATTTTACTTGTTAGTAAATATCTTGGATAATCACTTAGCTACTTTTATCTTATCGTTAATCTACAAAAGTGACAAGGTGTCTCATATAGACAGGGTCATAAAAGCATTTGACCATTGTGATTACTTTTTTTTATGAATCCAAAGCAACTAGATTTATTGTCTGTTGATCTATTATTCTAAAGGTTAAAGAACATTGCAGTGAATCTTTAAATGGATAATTTGCCATTAAAAAAAAATATCTATTCTATCAGACGTCATCCTTCATTAATAAAAGATATTTTTAGAGCAAAGAAATGGGATTACATAGAAGATAAAGCAACAAGGCTGGATGAAGAGGAGACATTTGATTTTATATCGCATTTGAAACAAACTTCTCCTTATTATATAAATCCAAATGATGAGCCAAAGTTAAACAGACTATGTTATGTGGAGGATTGGAAGAATCAAGAGATAAGGGAGACGCTTTGCCAATTACAAAAGCTAAGTCCACAAGGCTTTATTCATAGAAAGGATTGGGAATGGGCGCTAGGTATAGTAGCCATGCGTAGATTTGGCAAATTAACTAAAAATAGCAAAGCGATAGGCGTCGGATCTGGAACAGAACCAATTCCATTCTACCTGTCAAATAACATAAACCATGTCTATGCTACTGACCTTTATGAAAAGACAGAGGGATGGAAAAAGGCAGCCCCATCAGATTTTCCTGAAAATCCAAAGAAGTATGCACCTTTTCCATATAAAGAAGATGCCCTAACAGTATTAAGAATGGATGGCACTAAACTTGAATTTCCTTCTGAGAATTTTGATATAGCATTTTCTTTTTCTTCT
>DASQYF010000431.1:0-2100 GCA_035639375.1 Nitrososphaeraceae archaeon | reverse complement strand
ATGGATGGTGCTGGTCGTGGTGTTTCTGTTGTTGCTCTAGTGTTGGTAGTAGTTACTGGTGACTCATCTTCTTCTTCGTCTTCTTCCTGTGCCAATACAATATTTGCTGGTGATAATAATGATAACGTTGATAATGATAATGACAATGATAACGATATCATTAGAGAATAAGAAGATGCAAATATAATAATTTTGTATAATAATTTTCGGTTCATTTGTCCCATCATCAAAATATTTTTATTTTCTTTCATAATTAGGAAAAGGTTAGAGTGTTAAAATATAAATATTGTTATAGCTGCTCGGATAACAATATTATATAAAATATTATAATCTGCGTTATAGGAGCACTAAGGGTTGATTAATGATAATATATAGGGGTAACCGATACTTGAAACAAGGAGCAGTTCTGTGACTATAACTATGGTTACATCTTGAAGATCTTATGTGTTATCACTTTAGTTTACAAATGCTCTAACATATTTCATATAGAGGTAAGAAAGATAGAATAAAGTTATTCTTCATTTGTGCTCAGAATGAGCTGCTGTTATAATTATCTCTGAGAGCATCATCTTATATTTTCGCAGCTAGCCGTTACAGTGTCATTTATAACTCGATCAAAATCTGTAACTGTATCAATTCCTGCTCCACAGTTAAAAGTATCTTTGCCAGGTCCTCCTGTTAGTGTATCGTCTCCAGGACCTCCAATTAATACATCATTACCGTTGTCACCGAATATTACATCATTTCCAGTATCACCTCTAATTCTATCTTTGCCTTCGTCGCCATGTATGGTATCATCTCCTCTACCACCCCTGATTCCATCATTACCGCTAAAACCAGATATAATATCATCTCCTCCATACCCTCTTATGATGTCTTTGTCAGCAGTACCTTTGAGTGTATCAGGCCCTTCCGTTCCTGTTACATTAAGCGCCCATACATTTGCTACGGTTAAGGGTGGCGATAATATTGCGCCAAATCTGGATAGAGCAGTTGTTGATAGTAATGTGAGAATTGCTAATGCCCCAATAGTAGTCAATATTAAAACTTCTTTTGACATTTCGACTATAGAAAAAAATTAGATATTATATAGCTTTGCAAAATAACTAATTTGATAAGGTAATTGCATGAAGATTTTAACTTATTGACTAGGAGGCTCCAAGTTGAATTATCTCTTCACAATTGCCAGCTCGGTCATCTCCTTCTGTTAGATTGAAATCCATGATTACATCTATACCGTCGCCACAATCATAATAATCTGCACCTAGTCCTCCTATCAAAATATCGTCACCGACGTCGCCATACAGTTTATCATTTCCCATTTCTCCTGCTATAAAGTCGTCATCTAATCCTCCTGCTAGAATATCATTTCCTTCTCCCCCGTACAATTGATCACTACCTATGCCACCTTGAAGTAAATCATTGCCAATATCACCATACAGTTTATCAGGTTCCTCATCTCCTTGAATTGCGTCGTCACCTTCTAGACCATGTATTGTATCTGCTCCTAGAAAACCTATCATGATATCGATGTTAGTTGTACCTGTCAAGCGATCATCTCCAAATGAACCTGTTATTGGATTTTGCAAGCTCATTGCTAAGGAACTTCCAGTGATGTTAATAGAAGTAGGGCTGGTATCTATACCAGTGGTGTTTGTTGATTCTAATTGAGCATATATAGACTCTGAACCAATTATAACCCATATAACGGAGCCAACTGACATTAACAACAAAATAGCTTTTAAAGGCATATTTTTCATTTCTCTGTTTATCGATAGCACTTTTAAATCTCTTTCTGTTACATGCAATATTTTTTTATGACAAAACACTCACTCACTGTATTAAAAAATAACAAAAAATTCCATTCAGAGTTGGTACAATTGACATTTCTGTTTTTTACATGCTATAGACAGATAAACAAATGATGACATATATGCCTATTTCGTTTATCGAAAAATAGGAATACAAGAAAATAACAACAGGATTGTATCAGTAAGAATAAAAAAAGACAGAGCATGCATATACATTATATGATAAAGTATTAGAAGAGAATTTAATTTTCTATTTCTCTATCAAACCGTAACACAATGGTGAGGAAGC
>DASQYF010000430.1:0-12791 GCA_035639375.1 Nitrososphaeraceae archaeon | reverse complement strand
AGAAATTAGGGATTTATCGAATGCGGTTCTAATCAAGTTTTGTTGAATTATTAATCGATTGTAACGACTAGCAGCAAAATAACGCCTGAATACATTTAATCTTTCCTTATCGCCAATTTTTTCTAGTTCTTCCTCCGTTGGGAATACAAAGTCTAGCATATAATAATAAATTAGTACTATATAATAAAGGGAATAATTTATACAAGATATACATATGTCAGACAGTGGATTTGCTTGTCCAAAATGTGGTCTGGTTTTTACTACGGCAGAGGATGTCGCAAGACATCTAAAGAATGAACATGTGGACGGAAGTCAAACTGAACGACTTCGCTTGTGACCATTGTTTGTGGCTCTAGTTATCCAATTATATTCTTGATTCTATCAATACATACATCAATGCTTTTTCATCTTGATATCATTAATTCTTTCTTGGACAGCTTCCGTAAGGCGGTGTGTCCAAGTGTGTCTTAATCTATGCTAAATGATTTCTCGTATTGAAAACAGAATAGCAAAGAATTACCTTGGAGATTATCTACTGAATCAATTATTTGACAAACATAGTCGATAAAGATAGGTAGCTAATAGTTGATATCATTATATGTGCTCGTCTGTTATCTATTAAAAAATAAAAGTTTAATTCTAATACCAGCCAAATCTTATTTTAATCTTAATATATAAAAAGAAAATATACTTAAAGATTAGGTAAATTCTGTTTTTTGTTATCTTCCTTATACGTACAAGTCTATACTTTATAAATGACAATTATATTTTCTTCACTCACTGCTATTTTTAGGAGCTACTAACTCATCAGACCAACAATGTTTCTTAAGAACTGCATATCACAATTTTGTCCATCGCCAAATGAAGAAAATATCTTCACCATGTTGCATTGAACTACTGGGAAGCACGCTGCTTGATCAATATTATGTATTAATGGTATAAATTTCGTATTATATGATATCTTTGTATTTTCTCGATAGAGCAACACTTTCCACCTACTGCCTTGTCTCTTTTCTCATATCAATAAAACTAATAAATCCATAATTTTCTCTTGTAGTCCTATTGATAGACATATTATAGTTGTATATTTTTTCTGAGTATTCCTCTAAAACAGGCATCATATCGTCGACAGATTTACTTATATAGAAACCAGGACAATCTCCGGTTAATTGAAACGTTGCATGTACTATCGCTCTTCCTTTGTCTGATTCTAACCATGAGGCAAATGGATACAGCCAGCAAACTCCGGGTTTTTCGGGGTGGATTCTGCAGTCTCCATTTTTATTCAAGAACCTACATGTAACTGGAGTGCCATCTTCCTCTTCTTTCTCATCAGATTTTCTCTTAAGCGAGAGCATAGTGAGGGTAGTAATAACATCTCCAAAGGGTTCGTGTTCTTCCCAGCTGGATATTCTTGTTTCATCTTTAACAAATTTTGCTTTTGAGTCATATCCCATTTTTTTGGCAATAATTCTGATATCATCTTTTGTCAATGGAAGTCTTCCTTGTCGTTCGCAGCAATTATGACAATCTGGCCATAGACATTTCCATAAAACATACAAATTATCTCTGCTAAGTGCAGGGATATGAAATAAAACGCCATTAACATTTACGATTGTATCGACTACGTCCTCCCTTCTTCCTAAGTGCAGATCATATACGTTGGGGTCTATATTCCACTTTTTGGATAGCAAATCAAGTGAGTTTTTGACCGAGACTTCTGAGTTGAATGTTGGTGACGACGACGACACACTATATATTTATTAGATCTGGTCTTTAAATATGTCTCCTCTTGACTGATATTGAAGCATTCATTTATAAAACCTAAAAAAGACTACGGAGGCATAAAAAGCAAATAAAAGATAATTAGGCTGAGAATAAAGAATTAAATAAATAGCAAGCACAGCATAACAATACAAGAAAAAGAAGAAATACATTGCAGTTCCATATTTTGTTTATTCATTCCATTGATCAAGCCGAATTTTAGACAGTGCATATGAGAATTATTTTAGTTATTATCATTTAGCATTACAATAATAATAATAATTACACCATTATTTTCTGAAGACATTTTCACTATCAGTTCAATCCAAACAATGGTCATAGGTTGATTGTGGAAACTGAACTAATTAAGTTGGTATTATTCTATTTCCTGCAGTCTTTTACCTTTCGTCATTGGAATTATTTTGAATTTTCCACCTTTAAAATCTCTTTTCAGTTCTTTTCCTTCAAAGACTCTATCTAAGAATATTGCTAAAGCAGCAATTTCTGAATGTGGTTGGTTTCCAATGGCAATATTGTAATCCGCAAGTCCATATATTTCTCTTGGAGCTTTTTCTGCACCAATAACGACTAGAAGTTTATTTTCTTTCTGTACATTGTCTATTACGTCATCTATACTGACGCCATACATTGTCAGATGAATAACTTTTCCACCGTCTTTCTTCCAATTCTTGAGTACTTTCTTCCAATCTTCAATGATCTCAATTTCAAATTCTGATTCTCCTCCCCATCTTTTATTTACATCTTTTATTGTTTCTAGTATGGAATTATCTACTTCTGTCATGAATATCTTGGTGCTACCAAATGCTCTTGAAACCAAAGCTGCATGGGTAGTTATCCGGTCATCACGTACTATCCTGTGGCCTATTCTAAGTACTGTTATTTTTATTGTTATTACCCACTTCCATCAATAACGATATTTCTGTTTTACCTTATCGGATTTAGAAAAACAAGTAACGACTTTAAGTCATTTGACTGTTCTATATTAAAATCTATATTTAGTGCAACCGACAAAATTTACTGCTATTGTAATTAGAGCATCCCAATATGAATGAATGTATAAAGTCTCTGACAGATAGAAAAAATTTGTCTAATATGTCATTTTGAATAATTAGAGTAGGTATTGCAATTGATAGGTCGGTATTATTTTATGAATTAACTTTCCTTTACACTTCTTCTGCTTTCCTGCTACCGTTACCGTATTTTGACTATTTAAGATTAAGCGGAGTAACTGTATAATGATAGAATATAGAGCAGCATCTGCTAGAAAATAGCTTGTTTTGTTACCTCTTCTAAATGACAGATAACCAAGTATGAATGTCTTTGAATTAAAATCTGTTATGATTATTCTATCTCTTCTATACTAACATGCAATTTGATTTCCAAAAACTTTTCCAATTTTTTTGCCATTATTTCATCTGGTTTCAATGTTCCTGTTTCAAATTTTCGTAAGAGTGTTGCCTTTTCATTCATCTTTAATCCCAATTGTTCATGTGTCAGACCTTTTTTCATACGTGCCTCTCGAATTATTTTAGCAAATTCAGGATTAAGTATGATATCATCTGTCATAGAAATTTTTCTAAGAGGATTAATCATTTTCTTAGGGGCAGAATTACCAACACTTTTCTTTTTAATAGGTTGTGCAGCCACATACGGTTTACCACGTTTTGAGCATGATATGCAAACATTGAACACCGTGCCGTCAATCAAGACTGTTTTTTTACCGTCGATCAGTTGACGTCCACACAATTCGCAAAATGATGATGACATTGTGATTATATTTGATTAATGTAAATTTAGTCCTTTCTTAGAGTCTTTTCTACAGTCATATTGAGAACAATTTCCGCTATATCGCTAGCATATTCGGCTACTCGACGTATGCTTTCAGTAATCAATTTAATTCTATACATTTCATTAATATCTTTAGCTTTATCTGATGTGTGTAAGATAGCTTTTTCTAGAGCATCAATTTTACGAGCCTTTTCTATGGATCTATCAGCAGAATTATAATCCCGCTTGAACATTGATAGGCATGCTTCATCCAACACTTCAAGTGCAAAATTGCTCATGTTGGCAATATTTTCCACTGTGTCTCTGCTCAAAGGCCGATCCATCTCGATAATATCTTTGGCTATTATTGTTGCATGGTCAGCAACTCTTTCTGTCGATTTGGTAATTAATCTATATCCAAGGCAGTTACGTGAATCATCCAATCCAATTTCTTTTAATAGATGTTCATTCTTTATTGCAATGTTTAACTGCCTAACTATATAAAAGCTGAAACGATCCACGTCATCATCAGATTTTACGATTTCTTTTGCCAATTCAAGATTGTTCTCTCGTAATGATAGAACAGCATCTCGATGCATAGATTTTGCAATTAACAACATTCTTTTGAACGCAGCATCTACCGATAGCTCAAGTAAGTTAATCAAGACTTGCAATGTTATACCTCCTGCAGAATCTGCAATAATCTCTGTTCCCATCAAAACTCGTTTTACAACATCCTTCATGACCTCTCGTTGTTGACTAGTTAATCTTCCAAATTCTTTTGGAATGATGTTTACTATATTGAAGCCTAAAAAATAAAGCGAGATTAATTTTCGTGCAAGAAAGTAAGGAGCATCATCCTTTGAAATCTCTATGGTTGCTTCTTTTTGTTCTTTTGAAACTCGTTTTGATACCGGTGTGAGTTGTAGAAGTGAATTTCCTTGTCTAAGAATTGAGACGTGGTCTCCTTGCTTTAGCCCTAGATCTTGAACCCATTTTTTGGGAAGAGATACTATATATGAAGATCCTCCTGTATATTGGATCTTTCTTGTCTCCTCGTTTTGATCGCTCATATTGATATCATAGAGTTTCTCCATATACACAACAAGTAATCACCTATTCTATATATAAGTACGCTCTCACTATATAGATAAATGAAAGCTAAATGTAAGAGAATCATATATTATCCAATGGTTGGTTAAGCCTTTATTATTAGACTGGAGAGGCAAAATATATTGTCATGTTGATGCTATCTTCGGGGTGGGAGTGAGTACAGCTCTGGGAGGAGATCTCCAATTTGAATTTTCGAAAAGAACAGGCAGAATCAAAAATTTCAGCATTGGAAATGGATTAGTAGCTACCTTTCGAACGGATGGAGGACTTGCTTTAACTGTATTTGGGGCAAAACAACTCTTAAGAAGCCAGAAATTCAGAGAAAATTGTGTCATACCGACTCCAGAGGCAATTCCATTTGTTAGTGAAGGTAGATCGCTATTTTGTAAGCATGTAGAATGGTGTGGTTCAAATATCAGAGTTGCTTCTGACGTCGCAATCATAACTAAATCTAATGTAGTGCTTGCGACAGGAAAATCACAACTCGGATTTACCACTATGAAAAAATATCATAATGGCGTTGCTGTTAAGATTAGAGAAGGAATAAAAAGCCGCTTGAAAGAATAATGATGACATGATGCGTGGTGGCAACCGTGAAATGAGACGCATGTTAGACAAGATGGGTCTAGAAATGAAAGACCTTGGCAGCATAGAAGAGGTAATTATCAAAACAGAGACCAAAGAGCTTTACCTGATGAAGCCCCAAGTATTAGAGATGAAGGGAAAGGATAGCACTATCTTTCAAGTAGTTGCTACTGATATAGAAGAGAAGCAAAGGGATGTTCCGACAATTAAGGAAGAAGATATAATTCTAGTAATGCAACAAGCAAATGTTTCAAAAGAAAAGGCAATCCATGCATTAACTGACGCAAAAGGAGATATGGCTCAGGCAATTTTAAGTCTTACAACATAAGAGAAGAGTCAAGTCCTTCAGTTCAGGAATATGAGATACTACTACAAGATTATGCCAATTCTAACAAGAAGAAAATGCTGTGTTGTAGAATTGAAAGATTTGTAGATATATGTTCTGGCGCTTACATCAATTTTCTTCTTTATCAAGACCTTTTATTATAAAATGGTGCTCTAATATATTATTGAAAGTAAAGGGTTTAATAGGCGCACTCGTTGCATTCTAATGATTTGGAACAAAAGACGTCATCTGTTGAAGGTATTATAAATGCACTCTCAGAGCTTGAGAAAGATCTGGATAATGTAAATTCCAAAATAGATGAAATGGATAAGCGTCTTATGGCTTATTCAGAAGAGGAAATTGATAAGTTAAATCAGCAGATTATCGCTCTGGCTAACAATGAAGCGAAAAAAATAATTGATGCCGCAAACGCAGAAGCAGAGAGAGAATCTTCACTAATTGTAGATGAAGGAGATAAAAATATTGCAAGAATAAAAAAAAATATTGATTCCTCATATGACAAAGCAGTAGATACTATAGTCAAAATGGTTCTAACTGTAAACGATTCAAGTGACAATGACGGTGATAAAAATACTAAAGAACCGGCAAAAACATCAGAGAAAGTCCCAAAGGGATCAACAACAGTTCCAAATAGAATGAATAGAGATTCTTCAGACAAAACATCTAAGGGGAATAAAATTCCTTGAGTAGAATCAACAAGCCACAGAGAATTTTTGGTACTGTAAGAGCCTTTGCTGAAAAGGGAAAGATGCTTTCAAAAACTGAGTTAGAATTATTTGCCGATTCAAGGGATCTCGATGAACTCGTGACGAAACTAAAGAATACCGCCTATACGGACGTTATGGCGAAGTTACAAAAACCATTTAATGCAGAAAAAATTGAAAATCTCTTGCGAGAAGATCTGGTTGATTTTCATGCATCTATGGCAAAGATAGTAACAAGACAAGATTTACTTAATGCCTATTATACCAAATATATAATATGGAATCTGAAGGTAATCCTTAAAGGTAAAGCAATGGAGAAGACATATGAAGAAATTTTACCTCATGTTAACATGCGTGCCGAAGAGCTTATCGGAAGAAGAGACATAGTTGTAAAAGCTCTTGTTGCGAAGGATTTAGATGAAGCTACTGCTACATTGCAATCATCAGAGTTTGGAGGAGATGTTTCTAGGGCTGCCCAGACATACAAGGAAAAAGGCGATATCCAGATCTTTGATGTCTATCTAGACCACTCGTACTATCAGGCTCTTGCTACTGCATACACTGTAATCGGAAAACCAGCAGATGTTCATCCTATAATTGGATTAGACGTAGATTCCTATAATACATTGAGCACACTACGTGCAAAATATTGGGGTTTATCTGAAATGCATATCAAATCATTAAGAATCAAACCTACTTTCAGAGTACAGGAAGATATACTGGATAAAATGAGTAATGCAGAAAACGTAAAGGAAGCAATTTCGGTATTTACCAGTACTGTATATAAGAGTATAGTCCCAAATGACGCTAATGAAATTGAAATGATTTCAAAATTGGAGGCAGGTTTTGAACACCTAATATATAGACGAGCTGTCACTGCCTATAGCAAGATGTTCAGTTATTCTACAATGATTGCCTCAGTCAAACTCAAAACATTTGAA
This sequence comes from Nitrososphaeraceae archaeon, assembly GCA_035639375.1. Lineage (GTDB taxonomy): Archaea > Thermoproteota > Nitrososphaeria > Nitrososphaerales > Nitrososphaeraceae > JAJNBK01. The sequence continues at coordinate 5,550 of DASQYF010000430.1, read as the reverse complement.
GTCCGAAACCTTGGAGCAATTGCATTCGGTGTAGAACAAAAGGTTGGTTCAAAAACTATTATCCCTAGATTACTCACGAGTGAAGAAAAATAATGGCCTTGATATCCTTTGGAATATCTAAATTAAAGATTTAACATAAGATACAAGATAGTCTTTAAACTCGAAAAAAAGTGTTTGGCTTCCTAAAGTCATTAGGGATAAACGCAGAAATAACCTGAATTCGATTACTAATGAGATTTCTTATGCAGAACTTAACCACAAGATTTAATAATAATTTTTGTTCAAATTGCATTTGATGAAACGCCCCTGAGTATGGAGGCCGTCCAAAATAAAGTTGCTGTTGCCACTGTTTACGGCCGACCATATTACAAAATTATCAATGCTCTAAAGTTAATGGAAATAGAGTTTGAATCTCTCTCTCCACAAGAAGCAGCCTTATCTAATGCCAAAATAATCATAACAACAAAAGATGAAGCAGAAATTGTTAGAAGAAAAGATGTCTTGCTTGATAGTGAGTTAGATGACTATCCTGTCTTTATGAAGGCAAAAATTTTGCGGAATATCATGGGACCTTATCATGACGACCAGCTAACAATAGGAATTGATCCTGGTGTTAGAATAGGCATATCGGTCATTTTCCTTCATAACGAGATCGAAAGTATAGTTGAATCTTCACCTGAAGCGGCTATAAAGCTAGTATCACATTTACTTTCTAGAATCAGATCAAATAAAAAGATTGTAAGAATTGGTAACGGTAATATTGATATGGCAAGACAAATGGCATTATTATTAAAAACAAAATTTAAAGAACTTATTGAAATTGAAATTGTTGATGAACATGGTACCTCACTACCTCAAAACACAGATGCAAATAGGCGTGGTGCGAGAGACAAAGCTTCAGCAAGAACAATTGCGCTTAGGAGGGGCAGACCCTTCAAATCTTCAGATTCATCTTGCATATGGAATAAAGGAATGAAGTTATCCTAATCCTATAGTTATCTACTCTCCTCGAAGTAAGGCGTTTATCAAAAAAGCCAAATTAGGCAAAAACCTATCAATAGAAGAGAGCAGATCTTTATAAAGACAGCTTATTGAGGGTCAAATTAATTCAAAAGACAATTGAGGTTTAAATTAAACATTATATTTTACACGGCCAAAAACCAGAAGTTTCATCAAATGAGATTCAGTTGTTCTTGACTTATGTATATATATTCAGATCAGAATAGAAACAACAAAATCTAAGGTTTAATGATAAACATCAATAAGAAGATAGTGAGAGTACTGTTGCGAAAGATATTTCAGTTTATGCATGTTTAATTATATTATAATGCGGAACGAAAGACAAGACGCATTGTCTGTACGAATGATTACGTCAGAAGGTAAAAGAACCTTTCTTATAAAATACCTATCTTATCAAAATGGGTGTTTTATTTCTGTATCTGAATCCTCGGATAGGATTGGATCTATCTCAGTTTCAATAAGTTCTTCTAACCAAATCAATACAGCCAAAGTTATACCTAGCAAATTCAATCCAATGTTTATTAATACAATTTCTGAAAGGATATCTTCAATGATAAATGGTATTTGCCTGATTTCTCTTCATAGTTTAAAACAACTGGAATTTGATGATATGAAAGCAATTATGGGAGAGATTATGAACTTAGTAGGAGATAACTACAATGAAAACGGCGATAGAAGAAAGCAACGAAAAGAGACTATATAAGAATAGCAATGATTTTCGCGGTTTTCTGGGCATATTGGAAAGAGAAAAAGATCTAATAAGAATAAACAAAACCGTAAACACAAAGTTTGAGATTGCAGCGCTAGTGAGCAAGCTTGAAAAAAAGCAAGCAGTATTATTTGAAAATGTGGAAGGTAGCAAGATCTCCGTAGCATGTAATGTTCTAGGAACAAGGAAAAGATTTTCTCTTGCTGTTGGAGTCGATGATGAAAATGCAATTCATACGCATATTATTCAATCAATTGCAAAGGCAACTACACCAAGAAGATTCTCCGGTGATGCTCCTTTCTATCAGAATTCATCTAATGATTTGAAAGATCTTCCAGTGATTACTCATTTTGAGAAGGATGCAGGTGCCTTTATTACCTCCTCCATAGTTTTTGCTAAGAACCAAGAAAAAGACAATCAGAATTCCTCCACGCATAGACTTTTGCTACTCGATAAAAATCATATGGCAATTAGAATGGTAGAAGGCAGGCATTTACATAAGTGTTATTCATTTGCGAAAGATCATGGTGAAGATCTAAAAGTTGCAATTGCAATTGGAGTGCATCCGGCAGTTAGTATAGCTGCAGCCTATCAGGCCGCATATGGTATTGATGAAATGCTAATTGCGAATTCATTACTTCATAACGACCTTAAATTGAGTAAGAGTAATTTTTCTCAACTATATGTTCCTACCCATTCTGAAATTGTTCTTGAGGGTAAAATTCTCAAGGACAGAACTGAAGAGGAATGGATGGTAGAGATGCTTAGAACCTATGATTTTAAACGCAAACAGCCTGTTTTTGAGCTCGATAAAATAAGATTTAGAAGCGATGCAATTTTTTACGATATTTTACCAGGGTTTGCAGAACATCGGCTGTTGATGGGGCTGCCCGTAGAATCAAAGATGTTTGAAGTAATAAAGAATGTTGTTCCATCTACAAAGACAGTTCATCTCACCGATGGTGGAAGCAACTGGCTTGATGCAGTAATTCAAATTCAAAAACGTTTAGAAGGTGAGCCAAAAAATGCTCTGTTAGCTGCTTTCACAGCTCATCCTTCCCTGAAGATTGCTATTGTGGTAGATGACGATATCGATCCAACCAATCCTGTTTCTGTCGAATATGCAATTTCTACTAGATGTCAGGCAGATAAAGGGTTCTTAATAGTCTCCAATGCTAAAGGGTCGAGTCTAGACCCTTCTAGCGATCAGCAGAATTTGCTAACAGCAAAGGTCGGGATTGATGCTACAGCGACTCTCATCAAACCAAAAGAAAGATTTGAGATTGCAAAGATTCCTGGAGAAGAATACATCAAACTTTCGGATTATGTGTCTCACCCTGCTACATAACTTGCAAGAGATAAAAAATTCAATATCATTATTATACACACATATATACTGACAGTACAACAACAAGAAATAATAAAATATCTTATTATTGCGAACAATTGCAAAATTTCATAAATCAATCATTATGCCTTTAATGGTTTGATATTGACAATCCCGAATTTTCATTCACAAATGCTTATTCCACACTAAAAAATAAATTCTAAAAAAAAGTGCATTTGGTTTTACAACAAAGCTCTGTCATTTGTCAATTCCAATTCAGTTCTTGTAGAAGTGAGTCAATGTCCGATTTCTCTAAACCGATTCCCATTCTAGCGTCTTTTCTTGCAACAATTTTATTTCCCTCAAAAGCAATCACAGTGGGAACTGCCGATATTGCAAACTTATCCCACATTGGATTCTCATCTTCATTCAATTTCAATTGGATCTTTTTATATTTCGACTTTACAGATTCGAAAACTGGTTTAAATCTCTTACAAAACGGGCACCAATCAGCATAAAACATCGCAACAGTTTTTTGGCCTGAGGATAATAATTTATCCAACTGTTCTGACTCTTCACTTTCCATAATGTATCATCTTATAATCCGTTATTAATGGCTTGGCTATTTGTTTTTATTATGTTCGGACGCTAATTCTAACGCTATCAGGGGTTATTACTAATTATTAAAAAGATCCATGGAAAATGTCTAATATACTATATTTTGATATTAGTCTATTCTTGTTATTGACATTTGTATATATTATCGTGTTTTCTGCAATTCTTCGTTGAATTTTGGATTTACTGTATCTATTTCTCATATATACACATCGTAGCGCTAGCCATTTAAATAAAAAATAATGTAGAATTTTTTAAAATAATAATTTTAAGTCGACTATGTCTTATGATCCACTCTACCCTTTATTTTAATCTCGGGTCTGTAACTATTAAATTCCATATTAAATACTGTTGTTACTATGGGACAAAAAGGACGAGAAATAGTAGAAATTGATATAAATGAAGTAATTAAGGACCTTAACTCTGCATATGCTGACGAATGGTTAGCTCATTATCAATACTTCCTTTATGCTCAGGTGATAGAGGGCATAAATGCAGAAATACTCAAATCTAAACTGGAAGAGCAATCAAATGATGAGATGAATCACGCAAAGGAGCTAATTAAGAGGATACGTCAGCTTGGTGGTGAACCAACGACTGATCTTATGACAGCCTCTACATGCGGCTTTTCTGAGCCACCGGATGATACATCAGATCTTGCGAGTATAGTAGAACTAGTCCTCAAAGGTGAAAGATGTGCTATAGATAAGTATAACAAATTAGCAAAAAAATATCATATGAAAGACCTTGTTACTCATGAGATATTTGAGGATTTACTAGAAGATGAGGTAGCTGATGAAGAGGATTGGGAAGATTTTCTGCCAGGCTTAAAAGAAAAACAGCTACGACACCAATAAGCAGAGGTTATTGCTACGACCTCTATGTTGACTGCTTGATTCCAAAATCATGATATAGATTACGACGTAGACGCAGCTGCTAATAATTGGTAAGAGTCTTTTCTCTTATTTTTGCTAATTCATGCTGCTTAACCACGATAACTATTATGAAAACTACATCGAAAGTAAGTAAGTTATCTGTATTACCGTCAATCAATTTGCAGGAGTCCAATTGATATTAGGATAATTCTAAACTACAAATATAAACTCAAAATATTAGAGGATTTTCGCAAAAAAAGATATAATGACAAGATTACAATTCTAGCCTAACTATACTGATAATATCGATAAATGGTATTACACGATTTATTTGGAGATCTTATAACCGGTTGACTAATTAAAATTAATATTGCCAGGATAGAAGAATTGAAAAGACTTGCTTATCCATACTATCTATTATATTTCATCTTACGATATTGCTTTTCTCTATGCGAAATCTATTAAATTTACTTTGTCATTTTTATAATTTTTGACACACGCATCTATACTCATTGCCATGTATTGCAGAATGTGGAAAGCTATTATATATGTCCTACATACATTTTGCTGATACAGTTTTTACTTTTACTTTTACTTTTGGATATGATTATTGGTATTTAGGAGGCAGATTTTCCAGGTCATTAACAAAAGTTGAAAGAGAGATATATTCTCCTATCATCACGGAGATCCTTATTTGTCATTCTGCTTGTCCTGCGACCTTAGAATTAATTAGCTTATTGTTTTCAAATACATTATTATTTGAATCTGGGGCAACATTTATTCCAAATTTTGCAGCATTAACTATAGTATTAGAGCTAAATGTATTGTCAAACGCACCAGTATTGACAAGTATGCCGTTTGAGGTGGAATTTGTGATGGTGTTACCGTAAATTTTATTATTTGCCGCTTCTGCCTTTACATAAATTCCTTCTCCACTATTTGAAACTGTATTATTGTATACTTCATTATTATTTGATGCTGATACGAATATGCCTTTAACTTCG
>DASQYF010000429.1:0-2169 GCA_035639375.1 Nitrososphaeraceae archaeon | reverse complement strand
TATCAGAGAACTATCGTGATAAAATGAGTTTGCAAGAAGATTTGATAGGAGAAAAAAAATTATCGCTGCACTTGCGCTAACTATTAATCCAATCCTTAGTCCCATAGAAAATATTTTCTTTGATACATTTGGCATTCCTCTTGCGTTATATTCGGCTACATACTTGGAAGTAGTGATTTGAGATCCATAGCCTGTAAATCCTAGCACAGCGGTTGCAGATGCTGTTACAACCAAGACTTGGCCAAGGGCTTCGGGTGCCACCAGCTTGGCCAGCATAAACCAAAAAATAAAACCCAGGCCATAATTTATAATCTGATCGATTATCAGGAAGTAGGAGCCTACTGTGATCTTATGTGAAGGTGTGGTATCCATTTTATTAATAATCATTCGCTCTTTTAGAATAAAGGAAATGGCTATAATTCGCGACGGCAGATAATGTAATTGATAAGATGCCGATAGAAATGACGGCCGATTCTGCCGTCAGTCCCAACAGAACATATTTTAGCATAAGCCCGATGATGGAAATTAATGCTATGCTTAGAACTATACTAAGAACCATTTGCTCTGTATGTTCGATGTTTCTATGAACAAAAAGAAGTTGAAGAAGCGCGTTGCCCGGTATATATAAGACAAATATCGCTCCAGTGATCATCCGCATATAAGACCATGGCTCAATATTTGGTAGGAGAAATACTATAGTCATCATCAAGCAAGTTGCAGCAGTTGTTAACCATAATGAGACACCATTGTAACCTCTCATAATATAATGGAAAAAATGCCCATTTATACCAGGCTCAAGTAACGTAATTTTTTTATCGTTTTCAAGTTTTTTTACTGCATGTTGAATTTCTTCCATAGACAACGATTTACTATAAGTATGCTGCAATTCCACAACCAAGTCCTTGATGCTATAGCATTTATGCGTAGCGACAGACTTGAGTATTCTTTGCTGCAATAGTTCGGATCTATCCGAATCTATACTTTTAGATTGAACCAAATCTGGTTCCATGCACCTTTTTTGTTATCGTTTTCGGGAAATCCTTGAAAAACAAAGGCCTTATCTGCCATATTGTATTTCCACAGTTCGATTATCATTTTAAAGTCTTTACCTTGTAGACTTGTTACATTCAATCCATTAACATGATGGTTATTTATATCCAAGCCCTTTATTATAACATATTTATGGTCAGGATCTGTGCTGACGTTTGAAATAGCCCAATTTAATGGAACGATCCATGATGAATCTCTTGCAAGTAAACGCCTGAATTCGAGTAGATAGTGGCTGCGTGGCTCGGCGGAATAATTCTCATCCGGCATAGGATCTGTAGAGTTTAGCAACTTTATTCTAATGGAAACATATTCAGCGCTTGCTGCATGATTATATGCATGAATATGCCAAGAGACCTTCTGACCTGGAAGTATTGTAGTATTATTATTATTGTTATTATTAGAAGGATAGTAATCGGTCTTTGTGTCATTTTTTCCGAGAGTGCTTAAACTAAGAAATCTCTCATCTGGACGCTCATGAGTAACAAGCCAATAACCAACGGTAGTCGTAACGAGCAATGTGACATAACTAATGATAAACGTTGTAGATAGTATTATCTTTCTTATCTCTGAAAGTTTTCCAACTGACGCTATTTCTTCCTCCTCTCCTTTATCTGCATGTTAAGAAACTTGTCTTCTTGAATCGATTTCCAGGTCTTGTATAGGTAAAAAGCAAACAGAAGTGAAAAAAAAGCCATCGATGGAAGATATATACCCATAACAGTGACATTATTATAGCCTGATAGCCTGTTTGCTTCATCCTTGAGAAATGCAGAGTCTCTGCTTATAGAATTGAGGATAGAAACTGCACCGTCCAAACAACTGTCATAGCTAAAACAAGTGGAATGGTTCTTTGTATTTGCTTGCTCTATCAACCCAAGTGCCTTATTGAAGTTTTCAGTAAGTATAGATATATCTGCCCCATTACGCTCTGCATCCTGTATGTCCCTCAAGGCTAAATCTGCAGATTTATAAGCTGTAGTCATATGATTCTCCATGACAATATTAGAATTATTTGCTATCAGCAAAAAGAAAATGCTGACCAATATGTTCATAGTGGGTGCTTACAGAACTAAGAATGTGATCCTTATTAATGCTACTGCAAAGAATGCGAAAGCAAAT
>DASQYF010000428.1:0-2629 GCA_035639375.1 Nitrososphaeraceae archaeon | reverse complement strand
GAATATGAACTTTAGAGGATGCGAAGCCGTATAAAGATCTACTAAGAAGCGTCGCAACAGAAGAAATTGGTCATGCAGAACTTGTAGCCAATACTATCAAAATCTTGCTTGATGGAGAAAGAACCGTCTTCCATTATCTGTTATTCTATAATAATAATTGGAAGGTCGTTGCTTTTCTTTATTCACTTTTCCTTCTTCTTGCAGTTCTTTTTGATACTGCTCTATCAAGCCTTTTTCCAATAGAGCAGACAGATATTCTTGCAACTGAGGCTAAGATAAAAATACAGTATACATTATTTCCGACTTAGCTAATCCTAATTTTATCTTTTTCATTTCCCTTAATCCTAGTAATAGAATATTCTTTCCTTTTCATTCGCTCTCTGCTAATCGTCTTCTGAGAATAAGACTCTCTCCTAAGACCCCTCGCAATGTCTGTATCTCTGTCTATATCCTCTGTCTATATCCTATCTGTGTCTGCTATATTCTGGGTCTTGTGTATCTCTTCTTTCTTTTGGTTGATTCTTTTATTATGGAGCATATGTCGAGTATATTTAGTGGCGGAGCAGTGAGTGATACTGCTCTTTCTTTTTCTTTCGATGCTGCTGACAATTTATTATTATTATAATTCATTTTATTTACAGAAAGTCCTACAAATTCATTTGTAATATAAGATTTGAATCACCGATAAGAGAGCGAGAGGAATAGGATAAGGAGTAGCACATATATCAACGCTATTAAGTAAGACTGAGGCCTCTTCCTATTGTAACTGAAAGAAAGTAAATCAGATTACGTTCTATTCTATTATGGGTTATACAATCAATATAAATTATATTGAACATGTTATCTTCAATGTTCAAAAAAAGTTTTATTTTCTTAACACTGTTCTCATGTAGCATTCTAGTCTCAGTCGTTGCTTTAAATAATATTTTTATTTTTCTTGAATTTTCAACTCCAGCACTAGGACAACAACAGACACCCTCACTGCCATCAGCTCAACAAACAGAAAAACAAATACAACAACAAAAATCAACATGGATAACAACTGGCGCAAAATTGAATATACCAAGATCAGAAATTACTGCTGCTGTCTTAAATGGAAAGATCTATGTAATAGGAGGTCTTAATGCAGCTGGTAAGAATATAGCGAGTGTAGAAGTTTATGATCTAGGCACAGATAAATGGAGTAATACTACCATAGCTCCATTGCCCGAATCACGAGATCATGCTGCGGCAGCTGCTTACGATGGAAAATTGTATCTAGTGGGAGGTTATGATAATATGAGAAAGGCTTCTAACAAACTATTCATCTATGATCCATCCAATAATAAATGGCAAGAAGGCAAACCGATGCCAACAGTCAGAGGTGCATTGACTGCTGCTTTTATCAATGGAACACTATATGCAATAGGCGGCAATTCTACTAGTCCATTAAACACAAATGAAGCCTATGACCCACAAAACAATACATGGACAGAAAAGGCTCCTATGCCAACTGCAAGACATCATCACGCATCAGCAATAGCCGATGGTAAATTATACATCTTTGGAGGGAGGCAGCTTGATAACTCTACTAAATCGTTTATCGTAACTCTTGATAAAAATGAGATGTATGATCCACAGAAAAATACTTGGATTACACTTGAACCAATGCCATCAAGAAGAGGAGGATTGGCAGCAGCTAATTCTTCTAATGGTCAAATCTATGTAATTGGAGGAGAGATTCCTCCAGGAAGTAATGAGACGATTAGGATGTTCTATAATAATGAAAAATATGATCCAAAAACTAACGAGTGGACATCTGAGCCTCCTATGCCAACTGCACGTCATGGATTAGCTGCTGAAACAATTGGAGATAAGATCCATGTAATTGCAGGCGCAACTAATCCTGGTCTGGGTGCAAGTAACATAAACGAAATATTTCAGATTACTAAAGGCTCTTAATCCTACGAATAGAGATCTCAGTCAACAATATTGACATCAACAACTAACAGAACACGATTTTCTTTGGGTTAGTGACAATGTTATAGTTATTATTAATTCAGTCACTACTGATACTAACATCAATTTGATCCAAGGATTTTCCACAAATATTATCAGCAAAGTCTTCAAAGGAATAAAGCTATGATTTCTATGTATTTGCAGTCTCTTTATTCATAGAAACTACATTATTTTGTGTATTTTAGAAGGACGATGCTACTGCTTCTCATTGATCTCACTATAACGATCATTATGAACTGCGATTATTTATGTTCTATACAAAGGCAATCATACAATTGCTTAAGGATTCTAGCAGTGGCTCCCCAAATAACCTCATTTCGATAAGTGAATTTGTATGTATCCTCTAACGATGAGTGGCGGCGATGGTGATGATGGTAATAGTAGTCGGCGCCGTAGTTGTAGTCTTTATCCATTGTTTGCAGCGTCTCAAGAAGAGGAGCATCGATAATATCTTGTACCTCATCAGTAAGAATAGTTGGAATCAGACTCTTTTTATCTTGCAAAGTAACAAAAGGATATATAATAAAGTTAGACGTTAAAGTTCTCACTGCAGCGAGATGACCAATTAAATCTGACTTTTGAAAATGTAGTCCAATTTCTTCTTTTGTTTCTCTAATGGCAGTATCTGCTA
>DASQYF010000427.1:0-12074 GCA_035639375.1 Nitrososphaeraceae archaeon | reverse complement strand
AAGTAATTCTAATGTAAGGTAGATTTATAGTGATAGCCAAATATAGGATAAAAGTAACCTTTGTAGATGAAACTATGCTAGACATAAATGGTCAGGATTGTTAATTATGAATGTCTTATGATGAATGAGCTCCATACTGTTTGTTTGCTATTATGTAGGTCAAGGGAAAGAAATATCTTGGTATGCTATCAATTCTTCAAACAAGAGACTAACATGATTTGGAAGGAAGAATCCAACCTATACATAGGTGACTATACATTAATGAGGGCTATGGTGTAATCATGCGCTTGCAAATGCATGTTAAGGCTAAAGAATGTGATCCTTTCTATCAAGAGGAGCGTTTATTATTGATTTATTAATTCTCAGTAGACCAATCATATGACTTAATGTTTTAATAAGGTGACCGCCTTCCGATGTAAAATAAAAACGTTCTCACAGAGGTGGAATATATTAGAAAAACCATCCTTAAGGCATAAGATTTTACTTTGCATCTCAATATAGGCAGGCTGATCAGATTACCTCGAATATTCTTACTAAAAATTGTATACATTAATAAAGCCTAAAAAGATAAACAATATCTTTTATATCGTGCATCTGTATTTGAAAAGGCTATTTCTCAATTAAGGATATTGCGAATTTGATGTATATTTATTGAATATTTACTCTTGATGAACGGAAAAATATTGACGATTATTATTTTAACTAGTAAATTTCATTGTAATGAATTTATATAGGCATTTCTTGGGATTAATACAAGGCCATGCATGAAGAGAAAATCAAGAGATTATACAATATGAAAAAAATGGCTGAAGGTGGCGGAGGCGAAGACAAGATCGAATCTCAACATTCAAAAGGTAAACTTACTGCAAGAGAAAGAATTAGCCTTCTTTTAGATGAGGGTACTTTTATTGAGATTGATAAATATGTGACTCATCGAAGTGAGGATACTGAAAGTAAGAAATACTATGGCGATGGCGTTATTACAGGATTTGGTACAATCAATAGTCGCCAGGTTTTTGTCTATGCATATGATTTTACCATATTAGGAGGATCATTGGGTGAAATGGCAGGGAAGAAGATAGTTAAGGTTATGGATCATGCTGTAAAGACTGGGTCCCCTCTTATTGGCATTATCGACTCTGGTGGAGCACGGATTCAGGAAGGCGTGATGAGTCTTGATGGATACGGTGATGTATTTTTTAGAAATGTAATGGCGTCAGGTATAATACCACAGATTACTGCTAGTATTGGACCGTGTGCTGGTGGTGCAGTTTATTCTCCTGCAATGACAGATTTTGTTATTATGACCGAAAATGTTAGCCAGATGTTTGTTACCGGACCTGAAGTGGTAAAGGAAGTATTGAGTCAAGAAGTCTCATTTGAAGAATTAGGGGGCGCCAGAACCCATGCCTCAAAATCTGGCGTCGCACATTTTGTCGCAAAAAATGAGTATGATTGTATGGATAAAATAAAAAAACTGTTATCTTTTATTCCTCAAAATAATTTAGAAGATCCTCCGTTACTAGAGACTTTAGATGATGCCAATAAAATTGATCCTAACATTATAAAAATCTTGCCAGAGAATCCTTATGAACAGTATGACATGGCCCAAATAATAAAATCCATAGTTGACAGCGGTGAATTTTTTGAGGTTCATGAGCTTTTTGCAGAGAACATACTAGTAGGTTTTGCAAGACTGGGAGGAAGGTCCGTTGGTATTATTGCTAACCAGCCTATGTATCTTGCAGGAGCACTTGATATAGATTCGTCAAATAAAGCCGCACGTTTTATCCGGTTTTGTGATGCTTTTAACATTCCTATTGTGACTCTTGTTGATACACCAGGCTATCTTCCTGGAACTGATCAGGAACATAACGGTATCATTAGACATGGGAGCAAGTTACTTTATGCATATTGTGAAGCTACTGTTCCAAAAATCACTTGTATTATTGGCAAAGCTTATGGTGGTGCGTATATTGCTATGGGAAGCAAGAATTTGAGGGCTGATGTAAATTACGCTTGGCCTACAGCAGAAATAGCCGTGCTCGGTCCAGAAGCAGCAATTACCATCATACACAGAAAAGACTTGAAGCAGTCCACAGACGCAAGAACCATTAAAAAGAAACTCGCAAAGGAATTTCGAGAAAAGTATGCCAATCCGTATATAGCAGCTGAGATGGGTAATATTGACTTGGTAATTGACCCCATGGAAACAAGACCAATGATAATTCGGGCAATTGAGGCTTTAATCAATAAAAAAGAATCAAGGCCATGGAAGAAACATGGAAATATAAACCTATAATAATATGGTGGACAAAAATTGGGAAGTAAAATTTCTAGCATTTTAATTGCAAATAGAGGTGAAATTGCTCTTAGAGTTATAAGAGCTTGTAGAGAGTTAGGAATAAAATCAATCGCTATTTATTCAGATGAAGACGCTAGATCTGCGCATGTTAAAAGAGCAGATCAAGCTTATCATATTGGTCCAGCAGCCGCTTCTGAGAGTTATCTTAATATCAATAAGATAATTGAATTTGCAAAGAGAGTCGGAACAGACGCAATTCATCCTGGATATGGTTTTCTATCCGAAAACGAAAAATTTGCAGAAATATGTGAAAAGAATGGCATTATATTTATTGGACCAAAAAGTAAGGCAATGGAAGTTACTGGAGACAAAATGAAATGTAAGGCTATTATGACAAAGGCGAAAGTTCCCACCATTCCAGGCAGTGATGGAATCATAGAAGATGTTGAGCGTGCAGCGGATATAGCTCATGATGCTGGATATCCTGTTCTTCTAAAATCTGCCTTTGGAGGAGGAGGTAGAGGCATTCGTCTTGCTAATAATGAACAACAGCTGAGACAGGAGTTTGAAATGGCCTCTGCAGAATCAAGAGCCGCTTTTGGAAAGTCCGCACTGTATGTTGAAAAATATCTTGAGAGAATTAGACACATTGAGTTCCAGTTAATTAGGGATTCTCATAAAAATGCTAGACATATCTTCGAACGCGAATGTTCTATTCAGAGAAGACATCAGAAACTTATTGAAATGTCTCCATCACCGATTGTTGATAAAAGTACGAGAGAGAGAATAGGAGAAATTGCTGTAAGGGCTGCAGCTGCAGTAGATTATCTAAATGCAGGCACAGCAGAATTTTTACGCGATCAGCAAGGAAACTTTTACTTTATAGAAATCAACTCTAGGCTACAAGTAGAGCATCCTGTAACCGAACTCGTAACAGGAATAGATCTTGTTAAATTACAAATTGCAATTGCCCAAGGTGAAGAGATACCTTTCGAACAAGAGGAACTAAAAATGCATGGCAGCGCGATTGAATGTAGAATTAATGCTGAAGACCCTTTCTCTGATTTCGCTCCTTCTATTGGCCTAGTGCCTAACTGCAATATTCCTAATGGCCCGGGCATCAGGGTAGATACTTATCTTTATCCTGGATGTACTGTATCAGGATATTATGATTCTTTAGTTGCGAAACTGCTTTCCTGGGGCAATGATTTTGAAGAATCTCGAATTCGGATGAAAAATAGCCTGTACGAATTTGGAATAGAAGGGATTAACACAACCATTCCGTTGTTTAAAACAATAATGAATGAACAAAACTTCATCGAAGGTAATCTTTCAACTGACTATCTAGAAAGATTTGATATAATAAACAAAATGAATGAAGATGCAAAAGAGAGGTCAAAGAAGTATTCATGTGCCGCTATTGCAGCGGTACTTTTGCAATCCGAATTTGGAAAGAGAAGCGGCCGCCGTGTTTCCGTGGGTGGGGCACGGTCTGATTTAGGATGGAAAACAATCACAGGGAGATATTGATGGAATTAAAAGTATCAGATATTACAGAAGTCTTAGACTGCGAGATTGTCCGGACTCTTAGTGATGGATCTATTATAATTAGAATCGGAACAGAACAACATAATCTCAATTTACTAAAATCCGAAAATAACGAGTATGAATTTATTTTAGATCATACTTTTCATCATGCAAAGATAATCCAATCAAATAGTATGGAAACAAAAACCTTGATTGATGGCCAACCAATGACAGTGAAAAAACATCTGAAACTGACTCAGGTTCTGGGAAAATCATTATCACTGGCAGAATTAGGTGGCGGTATAAATAGTCTTACAAGCCAGATACCCGGAAGAGTAGTTAGTGTGTTGGTAGAGACTGGAAGTCCCGTGAAGAAAGGTGATGCTGTCGTGGTCTTGGAATCTATGAAGATGCAAGTTGCAGTAAAAGCACATAAGGATGGCAATTTGAAGGAAATAAAAGTCAAGCAAGGCGCAGCCGTGGCGAGGAACGACGTTATAGCAATAATCGAATAGTATCAGTTACAATGTCTTAGTGGATATAATAGTTCAATCTATAATACACTCAGCGATATAAATTGGACGACAATTTTAATCAACGCCAATTGTAAAATAAAAATATATTATATCGTAGATGTGTTAAAAATTTATCTCAGATAATAAAATTTTGGCATTTTATTTTTTCTTTAACTCGTCCTTAATTTCGTTGTAATTGGGTTCAATCAACGGATTGTCTGAAATCCATCTGTATTGAACTATTCCATTTTCATCAATTATGAATACGGAGCGTTTCGCTGCATTATAATCCTTTAACGTGCCAAGATCTTTCATTACTATTCCATACCTCTGTATAGTTTCTCTTTTATAGTCACTTAATAAGGGAAAATTCAGATGACGGTTCTCTGTAAAGATTTTATTTGCAAATGGACCATCTATGGAAACTCCTACTACTTGAGCACCATAATCGTTTAATTCATTCAATGAATCCCTAAAGGTACACATTTCAGCTGTGCATACTGGAGACTCCGCAGCGGGGAAAAATACTAAGACTACTTTCTTTTTTTGAAAGTCTCTTAATTTGTACATTTTCATATTGATGTCAGGCAATTCGAAATCTGGTGCGTTATCACCTTTGTTTGGAGTATATGTTACTGATGTATTAGACATAGGCAAAATTGGAGAATGCTAATAATAATGCTTTCGGTGTTTATCAATGATGTCGGGACTTGAAAGGTGACAATAACCTTAATTCTTTTACTATTTCTGCTAAAATAGAAACAGTTTGATCGATTTCATCTATTGTATTTTGAATTCCCAAGGTAAGGCGTAATGAACCTGTTATTTCTTCATAAGTAAATCCCATTGCTTTGAGTACATGAGATGGTTTTTGTCTTTTTACTGAACAAGCAGAGCCTGTGGATGCAGCAATTCCATTTTCATCCAGTTTTATTATCAAATCTTCACCCTTTACTCCAAAAAATGTAAAATGTGCATTATTGGGATTTCTGTTGTCGTGTACGCCATTCAGTCGAGAATAGGGTATCTGATCGATCACTTTTTCTATAAGATAATTTCGCAGTGTGGTAAGCTTATTTTTGTATTCAACCCTTCTTTGGTAAGCTATCTCGCATGCTCTTCCAAAGCCTACTATTCCATGTACATTTTCAGTGCCTGATCTCATTAGAAATTCTTGTCCGCCGCCATGAATTATTGGGTCTATTCTTAAACCTTCACGAATATATAATGCACCTGTTCCTTTAGGACCATTAATTTTATGAGAGGATAATGAAAGAAGATCAATTCCTAGGCTTTTGACGTCGATCGGCACCTTGCCAACAGCTTGAACTGCGTCTGTATGAAAAATCGTTTTTCCTCCTTTGTCGTGAGTTATTTTAACTAGATCGCTAATTCGCTGAATCGTTCCAACTTCATTATTTGCAAACATTATACTCACTAAAGCAGTCTTCTTTTGTGAAATAGCGTTCTCTAGTACAGAAGGTTCTAATGATGCATCATTTCTTACTGAAAGATATGTCACATCAAACCCCTTTTTTTCCAAATCTCTGCATGGTTCTAAAACAGCCTCGTGTTCTATGTGGCTAGTAATGATATGATTTTTCTCCGGATCTCGTTTCCGGGCATAGAGAGCAGCTCCTTTTATTGCAGTATTATTAGATTCAGTTCCTCCAGAAGTAAATATTATTTCACGATGGTTAGCGCCAATTAATGACGCTACTCTTTTTCTTGCATTCATTATAGCATGAGATGTTTCCCTGCCAAGTGTATGAAGAGAGGATGGATTGCCATAATATTCTGTAAGATAAGGAAGCATTTCCTGAATAACTTCGTAAGAAACAGGAGTCGATGCTGCATTATCCAAATAAATCCTTTTAGGTAAACTTTATCACTCCATAACTATCATTGTTATATCTTCATTCATTCTGCAATAACTAGTTTTCCGCTGCGATAGCCGCTTACATCGATTGATACGAATCTAAATCCTAGGCCCTTTAGCCTAATGTCTAGTAGGGCTAATTTATCAATATCAAATAGTTTAGTGAGTTCGGTTCTTTCAACCTCGATTCTAGCAATTTCTCCATGATCTCTTACCCTAACTTGTCTTACATTGAATATTTTCTTTACTATAATCTCGGATTTTTCAATTTTCCTTAGTTTTTCAAAGGTAACTTCGATGCCTTTGGGTATCCTTGAAGCCAAACATGCATTAGACGGTTTATCATATATCGAAAGACCAGAGTGCCTAGCTATTGACCTTATTTCATATTTGTCTATACCTAACTCTACCAAAGGGCTCCTTATGCCATTTTCTCTAAGCGCTTTGATACCGGGTCTATACTCCACAAGATCATCCATGTTGGTTCCATCAACAACTGTCTTTATTCCATGTTTCTTGGCTGCTAGTATTAAGTGCTCTGCTAATTCGGTTCTGCAATGATAACAACGCAGTTCATTATTCTTTACGAATTCAGAGTTTTCTAATTCATTATACTCAATTATTTTATGGTTTATGAGGATCTCTGCTGCTATTTTTTTGGCAGCAGAGATCTCTTCTTTAGATAGTGTTTTATAATTTGCAGTAATAGCTATAGCATTACTTCCAAGCGCTTCTTTGGCGGCTAAAGCGACGACTGCGCTGTCTACTCCCCCTGATAAAGCAACAATTACTTTGTCAGCATTAGTTAAAAACCAGTTTACCAAGTTAATATGATTTTCAGTTGATTTGTTTGACATCTTTAACTCCTTCCAATTTTATGAAATAATTCTGCATTTGTTAGATCTGATAGTTCTTTAACTGATATTCCTATCCTTGAAGCAATATCTACAAGATCCTGAAATTCAGGTTTCATAGTTATGGTCCTGCCATAGGAGTCTTTTGTAATCTTAACGTGAATTTTAAAGATATTACCGCGAATTTTGACGGGAACAGTAATACTACTTCGTGGAAGAATCATACGCTGTATCTCTTGAATTCTGACGCCTAGTGTACCTGATTCTCTAAACAATATCTCCAAGACATTGTTAACTTGTGTCCGATCAGATATAACTCTAATGAGATTAGTGGGTCTATTTTTCTTAGAAATTCCCTGTAAAACTGTGACATCTTTAGCGCCAACTTCAGTTAGTTGTTCTATCATATTTCCAATTATTTCGCCAGAAATATCATCTATATTAGTCTCGACCATGAAAATAGTATCTTTAATTGTATCAGTGACTATATGAGAAGCCCCTATTACCAGTCTCAATGTATTTGGAATATGTGCGAATTTCTTTAATCCAGCGCCGTAACCCAATCTTTCAGGACTGAAGCTTGGATAATAATTGATACTTTCAGATGTCAAATTAACAAGCATAGCAGCTCCAGTAGGAGTAGTTAGCTCTTCATCTACCTGACCTCCTATAAGAGTAAATGATTTTCCCTTGAATATTTCAAGTATAGCATTGGTAGGATTAGAAATTATACCATGAGAAAATTTTAAAAGTCCACCACCAACCGATACTTTAGTTGAAAATATTTGACATTCAAAAAGCTTGAGATCCTGCAGTGCAGTTGCACATCCGATAAGATCAGCAAAGGTATCTATACTTGAAGATTCGTGTAAATGGACCGTATTAATATCTTCGCCATGGATAAGAGCCTCTGCTGATATCATTGTTTTGAGTGACTCCAAAGCAAAAGTCTTGGCTCTCTGTTCTAATTTTAAAAAATCACAACACAATGCAAGACAACGAAACATTTTCATTCCGTTACGTTTAGAGATCTTATCTCGGAATTGAAAACAAAACTGTGTGGCGTCAAAACCGTGCGATTTTGTTTTAATAAATGTTGCATTTGTAATTTTGCTTCCCTCTAAGAAATTTTGGCAGGCAATAATTGCTCTAGTAACTTTGTTTTTGTCTGCTCCTGCATCGATCAAACTTGATAACAACATATCACCTGATATCCCGGCAGTCTGGCAATCAATTATTGCAATTTTTGCCATATGGCCAAAATGCTGCATTTATAAATATATAATTTGCCTGAAAATAGAACAGCTTTGTTTTGAATGCTCCAAGCAAATTTGCTTTGTTCTAAATTCAGATTCACTTTTTATAGATTAATACTATTTGTAGCTTTATTGTAAGTAAGACGAATTAAGGAATAGATATTATTGATTTCGTAGGCGTCGAATGTGATCTTCTGTATGCTGCGTCGTACCTGTTGTACCTGGAAGGTGTCGATTGATTGTCTTCCTGTGATATATAACACATAAAATATAATTTCTTCTGAATAGTTGGATATATGTAATAAATTTAGATAACATCTTTATATATTACTATATGAATGTATAGGAATTATGTGCATTAAGGGCGATATAATGGCGGTTATAGAAGGTCGTGATAGAGCAAAATATATTAAACAAGGACCTTCAACGCGAAGGATTCTCGAGGAAAATCTTTTAAATAATTATTCTGTCAAGCCCTATGTTACATATCTTCAACTTAAATATAAGATGAAAAAGAAGAACTTGTTCAAGAAGCCGCTGCCTATAATTCCAGAAAACATATAGTCGTTATTTTTACGCACTCAACGAGTATCAAAATATTTAACAGATTTACTGATCCATCCATGTTGGCCGATCACTTTACATTATAATTGAGACGAAACGTTAACGGCAGTGTACTCGGATTAGTATTATTCTGGATTGATCTTTTTACACTTATAAAGATCTAACATTTGTCATCTCTAAATGACTATAACTGTTATAGGCTCGGGAAAGGTTGGTGCGTCAGTTGCTTTAAACTGCGGTTTGAGAGAATTAGATAATGACTTACTTCTATTAGATATAATTCATGGACTTCCCCAAGGTGAGGCTATGGATATCAACCATAACCTATCAGAAAGAGGTTTGGATTGCATAGCAAGAGGATCAAACAATTATGAAGACATGAGAAATTCCGAATTCATTGTATTGGTTGCTGGAGTTGGAAGAAAGCCCGGCATGACTAGAATGGACTTGCTGAAAACCAATGCAGGGATAGTTAAAGAAATTGCTTCAAAAATTGCCAACTATTCTAGTCATGCTACATTAATTGTTGTCACTAATCCCTTGGATCCGATGACTTACCTTGCATTAAAAGATACCGGAATAAACAGAAAGAAGGTTATGGGAATGGGAGGAATGTTAGACCTATCCAGGTTCAAAAGTTTTATTCAAGATGCTACACAGGTATCCAGAGCTTCCATTCAAGCAATGGTAATAAGCGAACATGGTGAGAATATGCTACCTTTGATACGCTTCGCATCCATAGGCGGCATTCCGCTAAATGACTTTGTTTCAAAGGAAAAATCAACTGAAATCTTTGAAAATACAAAGAACGTTGCGGCAGAAGTCATTTCACTTAAGGGTGCTACTGTATATGCACCAGGCAATGCTGTTGCAACAATGATAGAAGCAGTAGTTAAAAACAAAAGGTCTGTTATTCCTGTGTCAACCCTTCTGGACGGTGAGTATGGCTATGAGGATGTTTGTATAGGAGTGCCCGCTATAGTTGGTACGGAAGGTATACAAAAAATAATAGAACTCAAATTGAACAATTCTGAACAGGATATTTTTGATAAAGGCATTAATAGTATCAAAGAAGCAATTGAGGCTCTTAAGTTGTAAATATTTTATCCTTACATCTTGCGAATAGCCCATAAGGACACAGTAGAAAGGAGAGACTGCTACTAATATAGGAGCATCATGTGCATGACTTGCCAGTTTTCGATACGAATATCCATGAGTCTTTTATTCTCCTAAACTTCACTGCAATGCTGGAGCGGGAAATTTACTATTACTATTATTATTAGTAGTAGTATCATCCTTATTCTCTATTATGGTTATTATTTGTTCGGCTTACCAGCTACTATTCTATTGTAAAACCTCTACTTTCCATGCTGGATGTATCTCATTCCATCCTCCAGCACCCTCATCTGTTACCCATGCTCCAACGACCCTAACTCTATCTCCTTCCTCTGGAACTTGAATTAAGCTAGAATCTTGGTCGTCCGGAATAACTTCTACTACGAGCAGTCCATTTGTCTTATCATCGTTTTCTTCATTTAGCAAATTTTTATACCCATCTTCAACATTTAAAAACAATTTAAGGTCGTCATCATGTGCAATGTCAGAATCCTCTACTATACCAATTGCTTCCTCGCATGAAGATAGTACTTTCAATCTTTCTGGATCGTATACACCCTCAAGTACATCTCCTTCTCTGCATTGTTGTTTGCCTTCATCTAGTTGATCTGCCCCATCTTTATAGTTGGTGACGGATGCTTCATCTAAAGACTCATCAATATTATTATTGTCATCTTCCCCAACACCATTGTCAGAATCCTCACCTTTGAAGCCGATTAACGTTAGTCTAGAAGAAACTTCATCTGTGGCGCTGGTTGCTACTGATACTTTATCTTCTAGATTTTGATTGTTTTTTGTTGGACTAGATATTTTGGCTAGCGCTGGCTGAGTGGTAGTCCAGACGCTAACTGCTGTTATTGTTGTTAGAGATAATGCTGCGGCAACGATAATGGCAAAACGAATCAACATTGATTTTGAATGCATGATAACAGACAGATGCACACTACTGATAAAGGATTTTATACTATGTTATAGGCGGTTGCTATAGTATATTAGTAGTCGGTAAACCTGAATATCATTTTATATATTGTTAATATTAGCGTAAGATTTAGTTTATTTTCTTTGAACCTCTTACAAAGGATAATCATGAAATTCACTTTAAGGGAGAGCAAGGATCCTGTACTGCTACTAGTCCCAACCATTATGCCGACGATGCAAAGTATAATCTAATAGTGGAGTAGTCATTCAATTCATCAGTGTGAATAGTGACGATATAATAGACAGTTTATGCTAGTCTCTTAGTCACTTCTTTCAACAGTATAACAGCTATGTGTTTGTGTGTTTTTTCTTATGAACTGTCTCTTTTAAGGTCTCGTGATTCATAGTACAACAATATTAGTACCAGCAATTCTTCTGCATCATTATTACTTCAACAATCTAGCGTGGGCAATGATAGCTATGAAACAATAACAATAATACTGCTGATGATAATGATATACTGCGTCGAGGAATAATCTCTTCTGAACATGGACAGCCTGAACAACTGAATGTTCAGAGAACAATAATTTTACCACACAGGCAGATGGAAAAGACTACACCGGTATTTTGACATTTACAGCAAGCGAGCCTGTAGAAGTATTATTGCGTCGTAGGCTTAACATCGATAATAAGACATTACCAACTACAGTATGAAAAAATTCGAAGACCTATTCCTTGTAAATCCAATACATCCAAACACTTGGATATGTATTATCTGCACCATCTGTTATCAAACCAAATTATAAAGAATCTTCACCTCGATATTATTCAGCATCCATTCCATTTGTAGCTAGTTCAGTTGTACTTAGAACATTGGGTGGAGTAACATTCATTGCAGTCTATGAAGTATATGCTCATGTTTGTCAACCACAGATAATCAACAATATTGTTACACCGACCAATTTAAACAGCACTAATACAAACAGCGCCAATACGAAATAAGCATCTTCAGTATAGTAATCAAGCGGCTATAGTTAGTGTTTCAGTAAGCAACATCATGGGAGCAACAAGCGTCAAACAAAAGCTAAAGAAATCTTTTATGTACAACCACGATATCGATTCTTCAAAAATAGTCAGTGA
>DASQYF010000426.1:0-12485 GCA_035639375.1 Nitrososphaeraceae archaeon | reverse complement strand
CTAAAAAGACATTATCAATATGATTCATCTTTAAAGCCTAGCCAAGATTTTCTTCTTAATCATGTAAATTCAAAGATTTCACTTGTGATTATGTATGCAGATTTAGTTGGTTCAACTAATATGAGCATGACTTTACCTATTGACAAGATGATTACTATAATCAGAGCATTTTCATATGAAATGACTTCTATTGTGCGAAGTTATGGTGGTTATGTGTTAAAGTATGTAGGAGATGCAGTGATTGCTTTTTTTTCATCTGGCTACAACAAATTACTAGCATGTGATAAGGCAGTTCAATGTGCAAAATCAATGATAACTGTAATTAAAAATGGAATTAATCCTATACTAAATCAATACGATTATCCGGAACTCAGTGTTAAAATAGGTATTGATGAAGGTGAGAATGTAATTGTACAGTATGGACATGATAAAAGCTCATTAATTGACATTCTTGGATATAGTATGAGCATATGTTCAAAAATAACTTCATTAACCAATCCAAACAAAATTACAATAGGAGAAGATGTCTATGATATATTGCATCCAGAAATTAAAAGTAAATTCACACAAGTTAAATATGATCTTGGCCACTGGAAATATTCTCATAAGCAGACAGGTCAACTTTACAAACTTTATACGCTTCAGAACTAGTAGAACATCATATAGTGTGTTAAGAGAGTTTATTCTATAAGACTAAGACTATAGATGATTATAAGACTATAGATCTGAAAGGCATTGAGAACTAGTAGATATCTTTAATCTGTAACACAAAATACATAGCTAATATAAACATATATCACAATAAGTGCTTTTATATATCATTTGAAAAGTTCTCCTATTACTGGAACATCACTTAGTGATTTTCTGTCTTGTTTTCACCAGATGTATTATTAGCAGTAGTTGTATTAGCACCGCTACCAGCAGTAGTAACAATTTTGACCAGCAGTTATATCTGTAGCTGTCATATTACCTCCTTTCTCAGATTGAATCATTTAGAATGAATCGTAAATTATATAATTTTGTATTATATGCTCAATAATAATAATGATACAACTTATTATGGATCTAACTATCTTTCGTTAATATCAGAAAAACAACAACTCTTTAGCCATATTAGTGTTGATGTCTATGTTGCATAGATATTAGAAGAGATTGAAAAGCTTTACCATGACTTAACAACAAAGCGGACAAATAGTGTTATGTCAGCAACTACTGTGATTAGGGCATATTATCATCATCACTAAACCGAAAAGATGATAGGTTATAAATCACAAATAATTATCTATTAAAATATTTGGTCAGTAATAATATACAGGAAATTCAGTATCTAATGAATTAAAATCATCATCATTCGAATATTATTTCTTGCAGTGATCATTCTTTTGTTAAATAGCCTTATCAGCTAATAAGAAATAAGAGTAAGAAAAAGGAACACAATTTATCCTCATACTATCATTATACAATAATGAAGAATAGAGTAAAAAAAATCAATATTGCTACTGGAACAAAATGGGAAGAAATAGTAGGCTATTCTCGAGCTGTTAGAATAGGAGCAAACGTACATGTTTCTGGAACAACTGCTTCTAATGAAGAAGGAAAAATCATAGGTCATGGTAATCCTTATCTACAAACTGTTAAGGCAATAAAGAATATAGAAGCAGCTTTGCAGAGAGCTGGTGCTGGTCTGCATGATGTTGTTCGTACACGGATATATATCACAAATATTGACTATTGGGAAGAAATAGGAAAGGCACATGCAGAGTTCTTTCATAAGATTCGTCCAGCCACTACTATGGTGGAAGTAAGCGCTCTAATCTCTAAAGAAATATTAGTAGAGATTGAAGCAGATGCTGTTATCGCAGAATCTAATTTGTAGATGTGGTCATGGAATCTATTTGACTTAGTTTACATTTATTGGAATCTACTTTTATCTCATTGATATTATATCTTCATATTACTTACAAATAGATAAAAAATATCATCATCATGAATGACTACATTGCTCCTGACAGGATCTTCTTCTTCTTTTTATTCACCTTTATCTGGAAATACTTCATCAGGATATGCTGCTGCAAGTGTGTCGTCTTATGGATCATATAAAAGTAACAGGCCTCCTGCAGCAAAAGGTCTGATGAAAGAAGTTAATCTTCCTCAATCATCAATATACTAGAGATATATTAAATCTGATTAATGGCTAGAAGAATTGTACTCAATAGATCAGATACCTAGATGAGGTATGTGTGTATGTATATATATTAACTGATAACTATGAGTGAAGAAAGCGAGAGAGAAGAAATTAAAGACGAAACCCATCAAGTACAAGATGAAGAACAAGAAGAATTGGATGATGTAGAAGATGAAGAAGTTGAACGAGAACAAGATACATTTAGCAACAAGAATAGAAGCAAGAAATGAAGTTCTGGTTAGAGTCAAGGGCTGCAATCATCTTGTTGATATAATTCATAATAATGCTGGTGGACAATTTATTTCACCTAAACACCATGCTGTGAAGAGTGTGAAATAGACAAAACTCAATGGGTAGGATTGTGACTATGTTTAACAGTGGCCATGTAGGAGGTTGGTTCTTCTGTAGGATTGCATGAATGAATACTGAATTATTTAATCTTGTATTGTATAATATTTCAATTAATATTGCTAATTCTTATAAATTTAACTGTTTTTCGTTAATGTCATCAGGACAGCAGCAACGACAATCATTTACCTTTATTAGTGATGATTATCGTGGTCGTATCAAACATTTTATGAGATAAAAATTCATCAGTTAAATCATTGACTACAAAAGTCATTAAATCACTTCCGGTAGGCAGTGTAGTGCATCTCTTAATAGAATAGAAATTGAAAAAGAGTCAATCAATCGTTGTAAATTATAATGTAAGATATGATGATTTAGTGCTTGTTACCAAAATAGGAGTATCTGTTAAATATTTTATTTGTATTTATTATTATATGTCATCATCGACTGAATTAACAGACACAGCATATGATATTTTAAAAGTCTTGGGCAAGGATGCGGACTTTCTGTATGATACAATCGAAACTTATATCAAAGACGCACAGAATGCCAATAAATCAGATTTGGTAGAAATATGGCAAACAATCAAAAATGATAGAAAAAGACATATGCATATGCTCAAAGAAGCTTTAGAAAGAGAGATTCACGGATAAATTCACTTGAATCCCTAATACCATGTCAAACTTGTTTCTTTCTTGATGGTTCCAATTATGTATTGATAACAATCCATATATGGCCAAGCCCATTCCAATCTTGACGTTTTATTTAGGCCCACCTATATAATATAGAAAGGATATGTCTCTAATAACTGTAGAAGAACGAGATCCGATGACAGTATTCAAATGTGATCTAAAGGCACGTGAAATACAAGACAATATCCTAGGAGCTTTAAGGCATTTTGGACTTTCTGAAACATGAAAGAACTCTTGAAAACCAAGCCAAGGAATTCTTATTTATAATTGCAAAATCAAGTCAAATATCTTTTTATATTCAAGGGACTACCATAAAGTCACATCAAGTTTAATCTCTCGTGCCGACAGATGCAATTTGAACGGTCAATTCTGTTTTAACCCGGCCCGATTCCATATACTTAACCTTCTAGAAAATAGCCAATATAATTATACTATAAAAATTAACATCAATTATTATCTCTTTATCTGGTTTGTTTTCCTTGAATATATCTGATAATAATATCATGGACTTTGATGAAGTTATCAGAAAAAGAAAAATGGTAAGAGAATATGACCACAGCAAGCAAATCTCAGATAAAATAATAATGAAATTAATAAGAAATGCACATCGAGCCCCTAGCGCAGGTCATACACAAGTTCAGGAATTTATCATCGTAAAAGATCTTGCAATAAAGAAAAAATTGAGAAAGGCAGCTGTAAGCCAAGAATACGTAGAAAAAGCTCCTGTCCTGATTGTGGTATGCTCAAATACTTCCCGTTCAATTAGTCGTTATGGTAATCGAGGCAAGCAGTTTTATAGCATAACAGATGGTGCTTTTGCTTCAATGCTTATTTTACTGACAGCTGTAAATGAGGGAATTGGTGCTTGTTTTGTAGGTGCATTTGAAGACAATAAAGTGTCTGCAATACTCGAACTACCTGAGTTTGTTAAACCAATAGGAATTATTTGTATAGGTTATCCAGCTGAAGAACCTGAAAGAATTGAAAGAATTTCCCTCCGTGAATTGGTTTACTATGATAAGTATGGTAAGCAATAATAGTAATACAGCATATTACAGTAGCTGCATTATGGTCAGGACTACCTATTACTCAAATATAATTTATCTATAATAAAATCAAAAAGTGTTATAGATTCTATGCTATATTATTATAAATAATATTTGTTCTGATAGCATCAAATAGTACTGTTAACGTTACCTATAAGAGGAACATTATTACAAGAATTGTTTCTCATTTTCAGTACTTTCAAATTATACATATAGATAATATAGACTGAATTTTAAATAACAATAATTAGACTAAGTCTTCATTTGATTCTTTCAATGTAAATCTTAAAGTAAGCAATAGAAGTGATTTACGAACGTTCCTTGTGTAGAAGGCCTAGGCGAGATTAGACTGTAAAGAAGTGGTATCAAGGGTATCAAGGGTATCAAACAGTATCCCAATGATTGTAAGTCTTTTATAGCTGGATACTGTATAGGATTGCTTAAAAAATATGACCATTAATGATGAACGAATAAATCATGTTATCGACCTTTACTATAATCAGGGAAAGACCACACGTGAGATTGCAAAGATAGAAAGGATGTCAATTCGTGACATCTCAGCTATACTAAAGGAGGAAAAATCAAGACAACAGAAGTATAAAAATCAGCAGCAACAACAAGAGACATCTTCCAAAGCCTATGAACTATTTTCTAAAGGTAAGAAACGTGTAGAAGTCGCTATCGCATTAAACTTAAGAGCGCCAGAAGTGATCATACTGAACAGAGAATATTGGATTCTTACACGACTAGATATACTACCTTCTGTTTATAACGAGTTAGGAGATAATGGTCTAAGATATTTTGTAAAGTTATACAAATTAGCAAAGAAGAATGGTATGACTGTAGAGAAGGTTATTAATGCTCTTGCAATTGCTGGTGATGAACTGCCATATCTTGAAGAACGGCGTGAATTGCTTAATGAGGACGTAAATGCATTAGAATCTAAAAAACAAAAGTTGCAGAATGATTTGAACATCTTGAATGATAGAATAGCAAGCTCCAAGGAATTACTGAAATCCTATGATATGTCTTGTAATCGTAAGAGACAAGAATCAGAAAATCTCAATAACGAAATATCAAGTTTAAAAGCTCTTGTTAATCAGTTTAAGAGCAATGATGAAGGATATTTCATGATCAAAAAGATCGTTGAAGAAAGTGTTATTAGTGTTCTTGTAGATGATAAAAAACTCTTATAATTAGCTATCACCTCAATAATTGAATCATTAAGAAGATCTCCTAACACATATAAACATCTCCTATTTTATGATATTCCCTCATCATCATCAACAACATTACCAATACAACAATCACTTCCATTGCATATTGAGGACTATAAAAATATCATACTAAACGAAGCTAACAGGCTTTATGATAGTCTAATGAAATATTTCCAAAATAAAATTATGGATAATGATATCTTTGAGATGATTTCATTATCGTCATTACCATTTAACTCAGCATGTCAATCTAACCAGATGGATATATATGGAATAGAAGAAGAGCCAGAAAATTATCACGATGATAATGATAATGATAAGTAAGATGGTAAATTGAGATATCTCTAATTGATAATATATATCAAGAGTTATTTGTCATACCGTGCCATATCTTGCTGCTATCGTCAGATCATGTATGCTTTTTCTAGAATAATAACAATACTCTAGTATAGATTGAAGATATACATTGACTACAACTCCTCTATATACCAATAATGCCTTTAGATAGAAATGTACGGACAGGTATGGGTATTTCTTTCTATCTATCTATCTATCTATCTATTCTACAGGAAAATATGTCTGATGCATCTATTTTCTTATATCTGTATTTTCCATTTTTTTTGTCTTCAAGAATTTTGAATTTGCCTCTACCTGTATGGGTAATTTTTGCTTCTACTTTAGCTCCTTCTTCTTCAATGAACACCGTACACCATGTTCCGTCTTGTTCTTCCATTTATATATAAAGTAATAAGAGAAAAGAGAATTTAAGGTTTCATATCAAGTCTCTTTTATTTTTAGAACTTTTACAATCAAAATTTAATAGAAAAAAAGTAATCTTTGTCTTTAGATAAGGCTACTATTCTGTGAAACTAACTTCACTTATAAATGCTATTGTAATTGTCGTTGGTATAGGGGATGTAACACGATGTACTCAGTAATTCAAAAAATACAATACAAATAATAAAATAGTTGTAATGGAAAAAAGCAGATATGCCGATCTGATAGTTTTTGTATGATATCTTAATTGGATGTAATAATTGAGTCACATCTGTTTTCTGACATTCATTCCACAGAATTGAGCATTGGTCCACAAACGTCTGTCTACTAACAGCACCTTCATAGCTGGTTCTATAATTGCTTTTTAATTGTTACTTTCCTACCAGCTAAAACACACAGACTGATTCCTTCTTTTGCTATTTCAGCATTATCAGATATAACTTCATCAGTATTATTACTTATGTCAGTCTTAATATTCGTCATTCATCTGAAGATGCTCAATAATATTAATATTTTATGAATAAATGACATTACTTACATCAATCAAGATTAACATCAATGGACTTAGAAGCTCACGAGAACTTGGTAGAAACAAGATGACAGACAGCAGTATGACAAATAACCTTATTATTGATAAATTCCATAAAAAACATCATATGGGAGCTGTATTTAGACCTAAGGACCTGCGAAGAGATTACAAGAAAGTCATAGAAAATGCAATAAAGGACTTCAGCCCAGATACAAAAGATAATGTCATCAAACTATTGGATTCTTGGGAAGGAATAAGATCAGAAGAAAAACTGAAGGAGATCCTGGGTCAGGATAAGGCCGCTGAGGATTTATTGAAGAATATTAAAGCAAAAGAAGAAGTCAATTTGACCAATGAAGAGCGAAAAAGATTAAGTAATATGTTCAAGGAATCTTTAACCTTTGACTAACTCCCAATATCATGTTAAGCACTAAATCCATATGTTTATCACTCCTACATACACACATATACATAGTTGATTTTTTGACTAACATTTTTGATGCTATAGAATAACTGACTATTTTGTTTCTTCTGAAACAGAGAAGTAATAGATAGATTTCTATTCTAGGCTTCTATCTCGTTCATAAAGTACTTTCTGTGTGTGTTCCTTCTAAAGGTATCATTTAACATTTTATGGGTAATAAAGTAGTTACTGGCTGACGATAACAACTAGATCCAAAGAAACTCTAAGGATATCACTAATAGCTCTCCATAATGAGATCAATTCAAAACTGATCTTTTGATTATGTAAAATATAGTTGACTGATTTAGAATATGATTGCTGTTGTTCTATTTTTCTTTAGACTAAATAATTGCCTTCTATCTGTTCATCTATAATTAACATCAACTGACTTTAAGCGCCTTCCTAACAATAATAAGATAATATAGATTCAGATATCATTTATTGGAGAGTAGAACTTGCACTTAGAATATAATAGTATTTGCTGAAATATCAAAAGATGGTTCCCTAATTAAATCAAACTTATAGAATTACATAACTATTTTATAGCTATATACATTTCATATTATTTTAATAATCTATCTAACAAGGTTCAAACAACAATAATAAACAATAAGAAATTCAAAACACTTGATTTGGCCGATATATTCACAAGCGCCTTCCAATTAGATTTTGGTCAAAACTCAATTTTCAGGTTTCTAAAAGATATCATTCACTGACCAGTTCGAATCACGACGAGTTTATCTGTTGCCGACTCTGCACCCCATACCTCGCCAGGGCGCCCTAGAATTTGACGCACGTTGGCCCCTGGGCTGGGTAGGGCAAACACCTCAAAGCTTTCATGAGTAGGATCAAATCGCACTAAGGCATTAGCTCCAAAATCACTCAACCAGACCATATCCTTCTCATCCACATATACAGCATAAGGCAGAGGGTTGTCGCCAGGCAGTCGCCATTCCTGCCACCTATCCTTGGCTGGATCATAAACAGCCAACTTTCCTGCATTCCACTCGCTGATCCAGAGTTGTGCCTTTGAGTCGGACCAAATACGACGAGCGCCCTGGTCTGGTGTCGGCGGCTCCAGCACAGTAGCAGCTCCGGTTTCTAGATCAATGCGAGCAATATAGCTTCCGGCCAGCGACGCATAGTAAACATCGCCATTAGGAGTCGTCGAAATGCCATATGGTCCAAGCCCACGAGGGGCCTCAAAGACCTCCACCTGTCCTACAGCTGGGTCCAGGCGGCCATAAATCCCACTCTGCCCTGTAAACCAGAGGACACCTCTCTTGTCGAAGGTAGCTGTGTTCAGATTAGCATAATCACTACTATTTTCAGGTAATGGAAATAGGCTGACCTCTTCCGTCTCCGGGTCAACATGTACAATGGCATTCAGACCACCATCTGTAATCCAGGGGGCACCATCTGGTCCAACAATAACGCCGTGTGGTGCTGAGCCCTGACCAAGGACAATATGATGCGTCTCACCTGTAGTTGGATTTAATCGTCCTAATTCGCCTGATCCCTGAGCGGTATACCATACAGTTTGATCCCGTGCAGGCGCGACATCATGTGGACGTGAGCCGGCTGGAATGCTAATCTCTTGCACCACCGGCTCGGTCATAATCATTGGTTTCTCTGTTGTAATAGAGGTAGATGTTGATAATGGATTCTCAGTAACTGTGGGAAGAGTTGTTGTTGCTACAGTTGATTGTACGACTGCTTCCTGAACTGTTGCCTGAGCCGGCTGGCCGCCGCCAGACCACACCAGCAATAATCCTGCTAGAAATGTCATCATATACCATGAATATATCCACAATTTACTCGTTAAACAGCTCTGTCAGACTTTCTTAATAAATATTGTTTGAATCATGCCAATGTCTTAAAAATAGGAAAGTTATGAGAAATATGTCTTACTGGATTTGGGCTATGAATGCAACAAAAATTACAGCTATAGATGTGAGCAAGTATGGATTTAATATTTAATAAAACATTTAATTACATTAAGAAATATCGGCTTTTCGATACTAATGATCTTAATGAAAAGTAGGAAATATTACTGCTAAATCGTAAAATATGTAAATAACTATCCCAAAATTAGATAGACATATAGCTTGAAGATAATCTCCTGATAAATGTGACATATAAGAAAAGAAGAAAGAAATCTTCTACCAGCCATAGACACAACTAATTTTGATTCATTCTTACTGCCCGCATCGTTTTGTCATCTGTCGTTGTAAATGTATTGGCGTTATTACCTAGCCCTCTTGTGTAATTGTTCTGTCTTTATTATTGTTATCAATATGTCAACTCAACTTCAATACCTGATTTATTCCAGTAAGACAGCACTAATATTCTTCTGGAAGTTGTTCTGTATGTGCTTTTGAAGATTTTGTAATCTTGCTGTCTAAGATATGATAAATCTCTATGACTTTGTATTGCTAAATCCTATCATTAACACATCGGTTGTACTGGGAGCGATCGATCAGGATTCCCCATGCTGAAAAAGATATTGTCGGATGATAATAGATCAATATGTGTGAGAGTCAACAGAACATATTTTTCACTATCTTTTACACATGACCAGAATTCACAAGTTCATTTCTGATTTTCATTGGAAAAGGTAAGTCAGCTAAATGATCACTATGTATATTACCGATTTCTCATTCTTAACCATAAAATAGCATTATGACGTGTGTATGCTCGCTCAAACTCAAAGGGCATAGGCAAACAAGCAAGTAGGTTGATATCAATATTCCACTTACTGACGCTCTAATGCACGTCGGTCCCACTTGGCACACGTTGCCGCTGCTTCATAAGTGGTTTGCAAGAAAGACAACAAGACCTGATCAGGTGACTTCGCAGTACGGACCACATCGTAGGGTAGCAGGAACTCTTTCATTCCTGTATGGTAAAACCCTTCCGCGGGCTGAATGGGGTAGTCCTTGAAGCCCTGAGGCTCTGGATAGGCATAGGCGTAGAAAGCTGGTTCATCGACTGGACCGCCGCCCGGCCAGAAACCGCAACTACTCACTTCATGCGAATAGGCTTCGACTGCCACAAAACGGGCCAAGTTTGGTGCACCTGGATGGGAAGGAGCAGTACGTCCGGAAAAGCGCGTCACGGCCAGATCAAAAGCCCCCCAGAAAAAATGTACCGGGCTCACCTTGCCGGTGAACCGGGAACGAAAATCTGTAAGTACCCGGCTAGCCTGTGCCAGAATGCGCCAGAACCGCTGCGCATATTCAGGATCATAGGCTACATGTTTTTGATCCTTCTCGAATGGAATTGGATCAGGCACTTCAACCGGTGTAGTCCAGATGGTTACAGACATCCCAAGCGATTCTAAAGTGGCCATCGTTTCTTGATAAAAATCTGCGACTGAGCGCGGTCGTAGAGCGATTTTCTTTGTACTAGCGCCAGTCGTTTCTATAAGCAGTAGGTGATCAATGAAATCGAACTCTATCTGGAATAGTCGATCGTTCAAATACATGACAGATGTCGTGAGTCCGCGAGGCGTGACATACAAAGAAATATTCCACCAATGATTCACAGGCGGGGCGAGTGCGAGCTTAATTTTACCGACGATTTGGGTCCACATGTGCAGCGTGTAATAGGTGTCTTTCCATTCTGCTAATGGTAGTGCTGGCCATAGGTCTGTAGTCATTGGTTTCATCCTTTCTGCCATCAAATGGCTGGATCATGTATAAAATGATTTTCGATGCCGCGTGCTCGATTACTAATAATGGTGGTAAATATGATCTGAGATTGAATAAACTATGCTAAGACAAGCTCTAGTAGTCGAGGTTCGGTTAGATGAATCATATGAATATATCGCAGACTCATCTATCTAACATTTTTCTTTATCACCAAGAATACCGCTAGCAAATTAGAGTTGATATATCCAAGCCAATAGCTATAGATATACTAAAAGTAGGGTAAATAGATCTACGCTGTGAATAGACCAACTATAAACCGTGAAACAGATGGAAAAATCTCTAGGTCACCATGGATAACCCTTGCAATCATAAGCTGTGTCGGTCTGATCTCGATGTTCGCAGACACCATGATACTTCCAGCTGTTCCTGATTTATAAAGGATTTAAGATTTCTTACAATTCGTCTTCTTGGATACTTGCATCGTTTCTAATTATAGGCGCCGTTATGACTCCTATTACGGGAAGGTTATCTGATCTTTACGGTAAGAAGAAAATCTTGCTAATAATATTGGGAATCTACGCTATTGGCATTTCAGTCGCCGCTTTATCTAACAACATTACAGCAGCCGGAGAGATCGAAAATAAAAGGTCTTGACTGCTCCTATAGTATGAACGGTAATAATTCGCTTGAAAGCAGTGATAAAATAACTGATATCAGTAAGTTTGACACAACTTTAAACTTGTATGTTATTACTAATAATAAAAAGCTGTTAGCTATCCTAGTGAACATATTCACTTTGATTCTCCACCCATCGTATCATATGGTCAAAAGTAGTCAATTAAATTGATATCTGAAGATATAACTGGACAATTTGTTGGAAATGTAATTTTTTTGGATTATATTTTCAGATCGGATATAAATCATCCAACTTTATATTGAACTATTTATCTGCCTCCAACTGAACACACTCTCCTCATCAAGTGCACTGAGAAGAGTATCCAGATCCCAAGAGTTGTTATAACGATCTCCATTGATAAAGAAAGTTGGAGTACTTTTTACTCCACTGCTCTTGCCACTTTGTATGTCCTCATCCACGTGGCTACTATACGTACGAGCGAGAAATTCACGATCGAATCTAGCAACATCTAATCCTAATTTGGCAGCAGACTGTCTCAAATTATCATCAGTAACTACCTGCCCATGTTTGAATAAATAATCATACATATCCCAGAACTTACCTTGAGCAGCAGCAGTTTCTGCTGCTATTGCAGCTTTATATGCATGAGGGCGAACTTTGGTAAGGGGGAAGTTACGGAATACAAAACATAATTTACTTCCTAGACGTTCTTGAATTTCCTTTATGATCATATAGGCCTGGCCGCAATATGGACATTGATAATCTCCGTATTCTACTAAAGTTATAGGTGCATTTACAGGTCCTTGGATATGATCCCTAGATTCGCTTACAGGTAATGTCAGTTTTATGTTTTCTGCTGCTTTTCTTTTATTAGTCAATGTTTACATCTCGCTATTACCTAGTTTAAAGATTTAAAGACGCCGTTGTGGATAGCATTC
>DASQYF010000425.1:0-2029 GCA_035639375.1 Nitrososphaeraceae archaeon | reverse complement strand
TAGATGAAGAAGAATCATTTTCATCGTGGATAGCTTTACCAGGACACAAAAATCTTGGTCTAGGAAGACACTGGCATTTTTTTTCAATGATTTTTTGGTTTGCAAATGGTGTTGCATATTATATTCTGCTTTTTACAAGTGGTGAATGGATACGTCTAGTACCTACATCATGGTCCATATTTCCTGAGGCTTTTAATATAGCATTGCAGTATGCGAGTTTTCAGCTTCCACCTGAACCGATAGGAGGAGTCATATACAATCCTTTACAACAGCTTACATACTTTGGCGTTGTCTTTTTGCTTGGACCTTTCATGATTGCAACCGGAGCCGCTATGTCTCCTGCAATTGCTGCTCAGTTTCCATGGTATCAAAAGATCTTTAGAGGACGACAAGTTGCTCGAAGTCTTCATTTTTTGGGAATGCTTGCCTTTGTTTTATTCATCATTATTCATATAATCATGGTTACTGTCGAGCATTTTCCAGAAAATATGGGTAATATTGTATTAGGAAATGAACGAGGCATTAGTTTAGGTATTGCAATTGGCCTTTTTGCTCTTTTCGTTGTATCAGTTGTAATTGTACATGTATGGGTCACAGGTGTTTCACTTAATAAACCAAGGCTTACGCAGAATATGTTAGATATAATCATAATGCCAGTAAAACAGGCATTATTTAGTAAAGCTAAATCTAAACAACAATTTCATAGATCAGAAGTTTCGCCATTTTTTCGAATAAATGGTCTTCCTCCCGATACTGAAGAGTACAAAGAACTTGTAGAAAATAATTTTGCTAATTATAATCTCAAAGTTTATGGATTAGTAGAAAAACCTTCTGAGTTTTCACTTTCAGATCTTTATTCGATGCACAAACAGGCACAAATTACAGAGCATTTTTGTATTCAAGGATGGACAGCTATAGCTGAATGGATTGGAGTTTCAATGACAGATATTATGGAGTTATGTAAACCAACCCCAAATGCACACTATGTTGTGTTTCGTTCGTACCAAATTACAAATGGGGATGAATTCTATGAGGTAATAGATTTAGAGCTAGCCAAGCAAACACAAACGATTCTTGCCTATGAAATGAATAGTGAAAGTTTGCCAATACCCCATGGAGCTCCATTACGATTAAGGGCTGAAACTCAGTTAGGTTACAAAATGGTGAAATGGATTAAATCCATTGAATTTGTATCCGACTATAAAAATATAGGAATGGGACAGGGTGGCCATCGCGAGGACCATATGTATTATAGTAGAGGTGCTGGGATTTAATGATCCTTTTTGCTGTAATTAACATAGTAATCCTATCCAAGTTTCACACTAATGGATAACTATTACCTCCACTATCTCTGCTTATTTTGTCAAAAGGAGGAAGAGTTGAGTTTCTTATTAGAGATATTTCAGGCCGATATTTACACTCCTAGTTAATGTATCTCAACCAATACAAGTTCACTATGGCTTTTCTGAAGTGGAGATAGTAAAGTAATATCTTCGACATATTAAGAATATTTCCTTTAAGTATAAAATCAATAAGTTAAATACAAAGCCA
Source organism: Nitrososphaeraceae archaeon (assembly GCA_035639375.1). Taxonomy (GTDB): domain Archaea; phylum Thermoproteota; class Nitrososphaeria; order Nitrososphaerales; family Nitrososphaeraceae; genus JAJNBK01. The sequence goes on along the minus strand of DASQYF010000425.1, from coordinate 478 downwards.
AGTTATTGTATATTTAATAGATATTGTCATGCAAATCCATTATTTCTCACATTGACCAAAAAATCCATATAGTCAATGCAATCAACTACAATCGTAAATGAATCTGTTACATCATAACAAAAATGTGTGTGATCAATGTGGTGAAAAATTTGGAAGTTATGATGAGCTAATAAAACATGCAGTCCATATACATCATCATACTATTGTCAAATGCCAATACTGCGGTAAGGAATTTATTCATGAAAAGGATAGGTTACATCATGCAAGAGAAGAACATGAGAAGGAATTAGAGTATCGAACTCACAAAGATGAATATAAACATAAGACAACAAAGGGTCCTCAAGAAGAAGTAAATGAGCATATGAGAAACTTTGGTGATAACTTTTGATAAAAAATTTTATCGTCCTGTTTGACATACTATAAAAATATGATTAGAAAAGGCTGATTATTGAAGGATCACTACATGATTCATTAGAAT
>DASQYF010000424.1:0-3681 GCA_035639375.1 Nitrososphaeraceae archaeon | reverse complement strand
TCTTCCTCTATGGCTGCTGGTAGCTCACAACATAGCAATAGAGATGGGGATAGAGATGGAATATCTGACTCAAGTGATAAGTGTGCTAACAACTCAAACCCAAGATGCTTTAAAGAAGATACAACAACACCACAGCAGCTGGTTTTATAAGAGATAATGCATACGGGATTTCACTTTTTTCTTTGATAGTTATTTCCGTTTTACCACTTGAATAATGACCTATATCCTTAACATCTCTTGCTTTCAATGCTCTTCAAATAATGATAAAATTCACTAATTATCTTGGAGTTGCTAGAATTAGGAACAGTTGTGATATGACTTAATGTTGTAGATAATTTCATTGCCACTTTTAATTTCTCGCTCCTTTCAGTATACTAGCAATAGTTACTCTATACTCAGCAGTATAAGAACCCGTGTAGTTAGCGGGTTCGGTGGGATTCGGACCCACGACATTGTAACCCAGAAAAATATTGACTGGTTAAGAGCCAGACGCTCTACCTGGCTGAGCTACGAACCCGCAGAAATCAGCATAAGTAGGAGATATTTAAATGAACCGAGGAAATCGGAGAACGTTAATTATTGAGAAACTTTTGCTATCTGTTGTTCTTTAACAAGCCTAACTATGGCATCGGAAACAGAACAATTATACCTTTCTTTTTCTTTAAGAATCTGTCTATAAGCTTCTAGTGTAATATAAACTGGAATAGAACCGGTTCCCTCCAACAATGCTTTTACTCTATACAGGCCATTTTCCATTCCTCTCTCCGCGATATTCTTTATCTTTACTCTATTCATTAATCCTCCCAGCGGACCCAGTGGCATCCCGTAATCGACGGTAATACTCGTATTCGTAGTTTTCTCAGCAATCTCTTCAAATTGAACAGTGATTTGCCAGTGTTTAAAAGGCCCTTTGATCATCTGTGCAACAATCTTGCGATGGGGTATGTAATCAATTGTTTCACAATCCCATTCTAATTTTTTACCGTCAAAGTTGCCATTAATTCTAAAAATAGTGCCAACACCAAAACCATTTTTTACTTGTATTGGAATGACGCTTAAATTCATATTTTCTGGAAACTGATCTGCCATGTGTTCAGGCCTTGCAAAATAGGTGAACACTTCGTTAACAGGAGCGTTAATTTCAATACTCTTGCTAATAATGGTCATAATCTATCAAAGAATGTTAGTAAACTGGATTTAAAGGTTTCTTAAAAGGTCTCAAGATTATCAAAGAATTGTTGTATTATACTACTCCTCATCATCATCCACTAAACTGAAAATTTTCTTCGTAAAGTTATTGAGTTCAATTTTACGTACTCATGGCTCAAATGAATAATTTAGATAATTTTACATATATTATTTACATATATTACATACGTATTTGGCATCTAATTGCTATGATTATCAAAAGAAAATAAGTAAATATTCTCAAATAACAAAAAAGTTTCAGACTCAGGCCAACGGATTATTATTTACAATTTCATTCAGACATTTTATTATATCATCTCTAGTGACAGGAATAGGATTATTGTCCAAATGCCCTCGATCTGGCATGATTACGTCTGCTGCCTGATCAAGTGGCTGTTTCAGTTTTAGGGGTTCAAATTTCAGTTTTTGACAAATTCTTTTAAAGCGTTCAAAGTATGCTGATTTATTGAATTTATGTGCAATGGTAGTACAAGATGACAGGGCATAGCCGTGTGGGACACCTTCATTTGAAAAAACATATGATAATGCATGACCTAATGTTGTCGACGAATTTCCAAACCCTATTCCCGACAGCATTGCTCCATATGGCAGTAAATGTGGCTTGTCGTTTATCAGTGCATCTTCCAGAATATCAAAAGCTTCTTTGCAAAAGAGTTTTGTAAATGGGTTAGCAAGTTTACTATCATAGGCTTCTGAAGCTTGAGATGCAGCATCGCATGCAGAATTTCTCATAATATTAAAGGGAGTCCCGGGTAAAAAGTATGGATCAACAATTGCAGCGTCTGCGAGAAATTGCTCATCTTGTAATAGTTTTTTCTTGTGTTCAAAACTGACAACTGCATATGTTGTCATCTCAGCACCTGTCCCGAAAGTTGTAGGGATCAAGATCTTTGGAATACCGGTTACTTTGCTAAGGTACTTGCATACATCCATAGAACTTCCTCCACCAAGACCAATATATGCTGAAATATCCTTTCCCTCGTACTCCTTTCTTATTGTCTCAATAGTTTCTATTGCAGGATCAGGAGTAACCTTGTCGTAAATTTCATAATTCCTTATTTGCATATATTCTAACCACCGGTTATAAACGTCGGGAGTCGTCGTTGTTATAATTAAAGATTTTGCTGGATATTCAAATTCCTTCGCAGCATTTTCGCCGAAGGCTATTTTTTTTGGCATCATTACCTTCCACATAAGAAAATGAGGTAGCCCTTACTGTATTATATTTTACTGAATTCAGAGAATAAAAACTCGCGCTACTTCTTGTAGATTAAAATGTTCAAACAGTAGATTATGTATATACAAAAAAGATGAGTCTAAAAAGACGCTAGAGAAGAACTCTGCAGGCAGTAACTTACTTTAACAATGTACGTTATGGCTTTGACTTTTTAGTCACTCACTCACAATATTGTTGGATTATTGTTTATAGATCATCCTTTCTTTTTGTATAGCCTTTTTTGTATAATATACTGATAATAAAACCTATTCAACTGGATATATAGAATTTTTTTAGAAATTGGACAGTTTTATTGGTACGAGTTATATGAGCCTGTTGTGAGTTATCATGTGATGCTTGATAAAATATCATTCAGGCTAAGAATTTCTATTATTAGTATTCTAATTTTAATTGGGTCTTCTTTATCGTATACCTCAAATTCTTTAATACCTAGATCCTATGGTCATCTTGATCATTTTCCTCATTATAACGGAGGTGGTGATGGAGTAGGACAATACTATGCATATATGGGGCTGGATCCAGAATACTCTAGACCATATGAGATAACCCAAATTACATTTAGCATACAAGATTTCGATGGTAATGATGTATACAATGTAAAAACTATGGTTGAGATTTATGAAACCCTCACTGGACAACGGATCGCCGTCTATCCATGGACATTGCATAACATCGGGGATTTCAAGATTAACTATGTATTCCCAAAGATAGGAAATTATCAGATAGTTCTTACCGTAGCTAATAGTAACGATTCAGTCATTAATTACAACGAAATAGATCCTCCAAGAAGCATTCTAGGTGATGCTCATAATTGCAATTGCGATAGAGCAGTTTTTAATGTATCAATATCTAGTAATTTTGGCAGTATATATGGTACAACAATGCTCATGGCCGTTGTAGGGCCTATAATGGTATTTGGTGTTGTTTTGGGAGTATCATATAGAAATAGAAGAAGAGGAAGAACATACTCAAAATTATCAGAAAAGGAGATGTTAAAATACTCAATCATGTTTTTAGCGATAGCGGCAGGTGTGGTTCATTTGGCAGTTTTTTCAGAACATGGCTCACGTCATATTTATTATAGTGTTTTCTTGTTAGCAGCAGGAGGAGCTCAGATTGCCTATGGAATATCTTATGTACTAATTACTCTAACAAATGAATCTATTTATTACAAGAATAAAAATTCCGTAATGACATATTACCGAAAAACAGTACTGCTCAATTTGTTTGGACTG
>DASQYF010000423.1:0-3456 GCA_035639375.1 Nitrososphaeraceae archaeon | reverse complement strand
TTTCCATAAATTTGAGTATGATGCAAGACTTTCATTTGTTATATCAATCTATTTATTATGATTTGATCATTTACAATTATACTACTCTAGATGTATTTATCAGTAGCAAAATTGTTTTACTATATGATTGTTATTTATTTTCTACGCTTCTTCTGTCTGTCATATTAATACCATTGATTTACATTATATGACTATTTTGAATTGAGTAAATGCATTGAAATATAATCTACAAGTTAATACGAAACTAATTGTATGTTTATAAATGATAATCCAAAATAAGGAATTGATAAAAAATTTTCTGATTTCGCTACTAGGATAAGCAAAAAAATAGATTTCCAAAGAGGAGAATGCTTCTGACAAATCAGCTTACAAGTCATCAAAAATAAGAAAAAAGCTAGTTAGGATATGTGTCTACTTCTCCACTCTAAAATGTTATTCTACTGTTATAGATCTACTTTTGACTGCTTTAGATTTAGTAGGCATTTTCTTTGGAAGGTCTACTAGTAATATTCCATTATTCATTCTAGCAGTAACCTCTGATGATAATATCTGTTCAGGAATTGGAATTGTGCGATAGAAAGACCTGTATGCCCGTTCATTAAATACATAATTCTTTTTTCTTTCTTCAACTCTTTCTTCCTCTAATTGTTCAGCCGAAATTTCAACAGAGTCATCGGTTGCTTTAACATGAATCTTGTCTTTTTCTATTCCTGGTAACTCTACTTCTAGTGCATACCTATCTCCTTTATCAACTATATCATATAGAGGCGTTCTTGTCATTACGTTATCTTCTTCTTGTTCTTCTTGTATCCTCTCCTTTAAAGGAGAATGCCACAGAGATGATGACCAAGGATTGAATATACTTTCAATGTTGTTTCTGAAATCTTCAAAAATATTGTCCATATGTTGAGCTCGTAAGGATCTTTCTTCTTGTGTTCTTCTTCTTGTCCTATTACGAATGCCTACTAAGTCTGGCGTTGTTGCCTTATCTTCGCTTTCTTGTGATCTTCTTTTAAAATCGCTAAGTCTAGGTCGAAAAGTTCTTTTATCTCTACCTTCTTTTCCTTTTCTCCGTCTATTGAATCTGTTAGATGAAGGCATATACATATATAATGCAATTAATAATATTTGAAAATTAATATAAATAACATTTGATAAAGATTTCTACCCTAACGACTTACATATAATATGTATAGTTCTCAGAATAAGATTTATGAGATAACTCTGGAAACAGAGAAAATTCTCACATACCTTGGCATAGTGTATCAATAAATCGGGGAAAATTAAAACAATAAAAATATAGAATAACATAGTTAAATATTATTATAGTATTAGTATCGAAATAATAAGGATATTATTTATTTTTATAGAATAAAAGGTAGTAAGAAGCAGAAGTTATCTAGTAATGAGCAATTAACCAAGAACAGTATTGAAAGCTTTTATTTTGTACACAAACTAACTACATTTAAAAAATTGAGGAACAGATGTGTACTGGTTTCGATCTAATATATCCTTTCCTTTCTGCTACTCCTACTACCATGTATTTCACAACCAGGAAGAATCAGTTTCTATTTAAATTTTCACTCTACTGAGTATATCCTAAGGGGTTAAAAAGATACAATTATGAATTCTCTTTTCTAATACACCTTTAATAGTACATATCCAGTAATGAATTATATGTTAATATCATGTCTCTTCTAATAGCTGAAGGTGATTAACGCACTATCTATATATAATTTCCACTTGTACAAATCATTAGAATAATATTTAGATTTTCAAATTAATGATGATCCCTAAATTATTATGAAATGGTCAATGCTTCATGTGATATTCCTAAATGCAGTTTATCAGCAAAAGGATTTGATATACCCATAAAAGGCAAAGACGGTAAATTCCATGATTTTAAACTCTGTCCCGAACATAAACAAATTATAATAGAAAATTTAATGAAGTGGATAATTATAGAAGGAATACCCTTCTATAAGGATAAACTTATGATGCAATGAAGGAGTGAATAATGGATGATTATCAAAAGAAACTTAGTTTATAGTCGTAGATTGAATCTATGTATAATTTCTTTATAGACACCTGCACACACTAACATAGATAATTCCAATAACAACAGGTACTAAGATAGCAACACATAATAAGTGATATTATCGTCAAGAGAAACCAAAACATCTACATTTAAGTTTGGTAGTAGTAGTAGCAGTTAATCTGTAGACTCTGATGTTAAGAGAGATCAATTAATTCTTATTAATTATTGTTGAAAATATTTTACTGAATTAGAATTACAAATGAAATTATAGATTTGTATTATAAGATGGACAGAAAAGGTACATATTTGGATTCCATCGTAACGGCTTTAGATCCCGGTTAATCAAAGTCATTAGGGGCTAGCTCTTCTTCAATATAATCATTATTCCATGTAACTAAATTATTCTATTGATAGATTCATTGATTGATAGAATCATTTCTTTAACAAGTCGCCTATGGCAATATCTTTCATCTTTACAATAACAAAGTAAAGTCACATGTTCTGTTTCTGAATTAGCATACTTGTTTGCCAATTCTTTCATTATCTCTTGTGCTTCCTTGCGCTTTGCGATTTCATCTTTAAATCTTAGTTCATATTCTTCCCATGTGATTTGTTTATCCTTTATGTATGCTTTCCATAATTGTTTACTTGGCCCTAATATTGGTACATGTTCGTCAAAAGGCATTTTATGGAATTTAGCCCAATGCGAATCGACCGCAATTAACAATCGTTTACCATCTAATAAAAATTCTTGATCAGCAGAAACAATCTTTGAGATTTTTTTAGTTTTGATAGCCATATTTATTTATTCAGTTATCTATCTAGGCTCTGTTCACTTAATTTTTCCTTTAATAAGCATTCTATTATGCATATAAACAAACTGATTCATCATCTAATTGCTAACATGATGTTCTAGTTTACATTTATCTCTTTTTCTACATGGAAAATAATAATCATCAAAACATTCTGTTCTATCCTATCTTTAAAGTTGTATAGACATACCTGATGCATTTGCTGTACTCTTTTTAATTCCTCATCAACACTTTCTAATGCGATCATAACATCATCATATCTTTATTATCACTATATCTTCTTCCGGTCAGGAAGTCTTGTTACCTATCATCATCATCATTTCCATGATGCTTTGAGGAATCATTACTACTATAGCATTTTAATCAACTGCTTTTTCTCTGCATGTTTGATTAGCTGCTTTTGCTGCTGCATCTAAACCTGGTATAGTAGTAGTTGATGTTGGTACTGGTGGTAGTAGTAGTGGTTATGATACTGTAGAAACTACAGAGACTGTGTTTGAACGAACATTGGGCACATAAATCAAGCCATTAGTTGAGTCAATAGCAACTCCAGATGAACCACGACTAACACTACCAACAGGTATAGTAGCAACTACTTTGTTAGTT
>DASQYF010000422.1:0-8139 GCA_035639375.1 Nitrososphaeraceae archaeon | reverse complement strand
ATTCTAATTCCTACAACTACAGCTAGTATTGTTAGCTCAGTTACTGATGGAACTAAAATTGTCTTCAAGATATCGCTACCAACCTCAAAATCTAATGCTAGTAACATACCTCTAGCCAAACGAAGCCTGATAGTTTCCTTATCTGCTGTTTATACTCCTCTTCCTTCATAATGTTGCTTCTCCTCCAACTCCTGGTAAAATCTATCTATCTATCGTCTCCGTCTCCAAAGGCTAATCCTCTCTTACTGTCGATTTTCATTTGACATATACAATTTAAGAAGATACTATAATATAAAAAAAATAGAAGATATCATTTGCAATATATAACCTATCGAAGATAACGAATCTAATTAGATGATGTCACACTAAAGCTTATCAGTATTTGATATCGTTACCAAGACCAAAAAATAGAATAATGACATTATTCATTCTCTATTAGAGCCTACAGGCGAATATAAACACTGAAACAATTGATTTACCTCTTAAAATTTTAAATAGATTTTTGCTCATATATTGAAGTATGGAATGGAACAAGGAATTTGACTGGAACGAGATAGTGACAAAGTCAGTAATAACAAGCGATGGTAAGGAAATTGGCAAGGTAGATGGTCTGGAAGACAATGAATTTGTTGTAAAAGATGGATTAATTGATCCCAAGTTCTATAGGATACCAAGGAATAAGGTTGAATCATATGACGATGGTAAAGTGAAGCTTGCACTCTCAGAAGATCAAGTAAAATCACAATATGAAAGAAATAGTCCAGGTTATTATGAAGGTAAAAACGTTACAAGCGGAAGAATAAGCAATACTACAACTTAATGAGTAGAATAGGTCTTGCTGCTATGGCAGGTTTTGCTATTGCATTTATTCTTGGAAGGAAATTGAGATGCGATAAGAAGAGACGAAGAACAATAGTTGTTTAGTAACAAAAATGACGAAGATAGTAGAATTATATATAGAGTATCTTTTGGAGATAATTTCCTTGTAAAGTAGCTTTTTTGGCATTTCTTATGTGTATTGTTTTAAGCAATGTTTATCTTGAACTAACAGATCTTTATCGAAAGTCCTCAATACTCTGACCCCTTTTTATTGAGTACTCTTTCTGCATCTTCTTCACCTTCTTTTATTAACTTTTTAATTCTATAAATAGAAAAATCTGCATCTTCTAATAAAAAATGCAACTTCTCTAACCGTCCTATTCGCGTCAGTTCCTTTACTACTGCTCCTCGTCTTTGAGTAAGCTTGTAGTATTCTGGTTCTAATTCTTTTAGCCTTGATCTAGTCCTTTCATCTATTTGAGCATCATCAGCGTTTATTATACTATTTATTTTCTTTAAAAGAGAGAGATATCTTTCAAAATTCTCTAGCATCTGTATGTTCTTGTCTGTCTTATCCATAAATATGATATCTCTGGCTCTATGCCACACTTCTATCATATTAGTTGGAAGTTCTTTTTGTTGTCTAGGAAATACATCAACAATATAGAATTCTTTATCAAATTCTGGCGAGGCATGTATTACATCTAGCATAGGTGTATTTGTAAGCAAACTTCCATCCCACAAATATCGCTTATCATCATCTTGACTCCATGTTATTCCATAGAATGGATAACCTACACAAGAAATTATTTTGTCAATATCTATATCCATTTTTTTGCTATCAAAAATAACAGGCTCACCCTTCTGGATGTCAGTAGAGGTAATAATGAGCCTGGATTGTTGTTGTTGTTTTTTAGCATCATCATTTTGTATGTTTCTTGTTTGTTTGAGATATTCAAAATCAATGAATTCCTTTAGAGTCTTTTTTAAAGGAGTAGAATCATAAAGATAATTCCATTTATACGGTGGCAAATAATAATCTGTAGAAGTAAGTTTAAACCATCTTGGCATGAAAGCTCTTGGATTACCATATATTGCAGAATACATTGATGATATAATGGCCATTGTCTTATCAATCGATGATGATGAGAATGCTGCAGGCGATAATATTGATAATGGTAACAATACGGGAAATTCAATATCTTCCGAAAGGGTTATCCAAAAATTCTCTAGAACCTCTGCCGCATCTTTATTTGCATTTTGTGCACTACAAATTATTGAAGCATTAATAGCTCCTATAGAGGAACCAGCAAGAATATCAAACTTAATCCCATGTTTGTATAGACTCTTGTAAACACCACATTCATACGCTCCTAATGATCCACCACCCTGTAACACTAGGACGGTTTCTGATGATAGTACTTCTTTTTTGCTACCTTTTTGATCGATTTCCATAAATAATTTTCATCACCTAGCAAATCCAATTATTGTTATTATTCTCCTAATGAGTGTATGATCGCAAAGAGATAGAGAGACATGATCAAGATCTGATTTCCTTAATGCTATCTTTATTATCCTTTCTAAGATTGTTGTATTCTTTAAGGTTTTCATTATTTTCATTTTCTTTTTCTTTCTCATTCACAAACCTTTTGATCATGGCTACATCAGGTTTAAACAACAGATCCATAGTCCAATCCAACATAACTTTTAATTTCTTCTGGGTTGTTGGAAGATTAGCTAAATAGAATGTACGCCAAAGCCACCATGCGGCAAATCCGTGTATCTTGAATCCAAATAATGTTGCAACGCCACTTCTTTTTCCAATCTCTGCCATCATACCCTTTGTCTTATAAACAAATTTCTTTTTCTTATTCTTTTTATCATTTTCTCCTCCTCCTTCTCCTATTACTTCTTTTCCTTTTATTGCAGAAATTATATTTTTTGCAGCTACATTTCCCTGTCTTATTGCATGCTGTGCTGTTGGAGGATAGGGTTTTCCTGTATTAGGATCTATTACAGATGCACAATCTCCAAGTGCATATACCCTGGGATATCCTGGTATCTCTAAATAGCTATTAGATATAATTCTATGTCCTTTGTCGTGTTCACAGGGCAAATTTGCAATTAATTTGCTAGGAGTTACACCTGTAGACCAGACTATAGTATGTGTGTTGATTATATTACCATTGTCTAATTTTGCAGTAGTCGGAGTTGCTCCTGTGACTTGAGTATTCATTATAAATTCTACTCCATTATCTTTTAGTTTTAGCAATGCCCATTTACCTAAATCTTCATCTACTTGCTCTAATATTCTATCTTCAGAATTTACAAGCATTATTCTCACATCTGTCATATAGATATCTTTATAAAATTCTCTAATAGTTTCGCGAACAAAATCATTCAATGCTCCCACTGTTTCAATACCATTAAATCCTCCTCCCACTACTACGAATGTTAACAGGCTTTTTCTTAAATCCTTGTTATCTTGTTCTATGCTTGCCTGCTCAAGGATGTTTAGGACATGATTTCGCAAAATAATTGCATCATCAATACCCTTCATAGTAAAGGAGTTTTTCTTTATATCATCCATTCCAAAGAAATTTGTTTCACTTCCAAGAGCAATAACAAGATAATCATATTCTAGTGTATGTGTATCCCATGCAATAGGTTGGAATTGTCTACCAATTGGATGTGTAATAACTACTCTCTTATCATTTAGATCTATTGATTCTACATTTGCCTCATAAAATCTAGCTTTATTGATAAACGATCTGACGGGTGTTACTATGTGTCTTGTTTCTATCATACCAATTGATACTTCAGGAAGCATGGGAGTGAAAAGAAGAAAGTTATCCCGACTAACTAATATAATATCGATATTTTTATTATTCCGAAATTTTTTTTGAAGTCTTTTTAAGACTTCAATTCCAGCAAAACCACTACCTAGTATAACTACATGTCTTCTTCTGTTGATATGTTTTTCTGTGTTCATAGTGGTGGTGGTGGTTTGTGATTTATTAAGTCCAAACAATTCGTACTCCCTCATCACTCCACATGATGGTTAGGTATTAACTCATCATAATATCTAATTGACTTTATATTAACAAACTCAAGCATACCATATCGGGAAAGCTCTCTGCCAAAGCCGCTTTTCTTAACTCCACCAAATGGGACTCGCGGATCAGAAGCTACTACATTATTGACAGATACTACTCCCGCTTCTACTATCTTTGAATATTTGTCTGCTTTTTCAAGGTTCTGAGTCCATATGCTTGCACCAAGGCCATATTGTGAATCGTTTGCTAGGTTCATAGCTTCTATTTCATTTTCAACAACAGTTATAGGTGCAACAGGACCGAAGGTTTCTTCTTGGGCTATTCGCATTTTTGGAGATACTTTTGTAATAATTGTTGGTTTATAGAAAAAACCCTTGCTGTTTATTTGTTCTCCACCTGTAAGCACCTCAGCACCATCCTTTTCAGACTCTTTAACTACAGCGTCGATATTCTTTAAACCATTGACGTTAACTAGAGGTCCCATATCAGTGTTCTCTGAAAGAGGATCTCCAACTCTTAGTCTTTCTGCCTTCTGTACAAACTTTTCAATGAATTCATCTGCTATATTTTTTACAATGAAGAATCGTTTTGATGCTATGCAGCTCTGACCACAATTGATAAACCGTCCTTTGACTGCACCATTTACTGCCTTATCTATATCAGCATCTTCGCAGACTATGAAAGGATCACTTCCTCCTAGCTCAAGTACACATTTCTTTATTTGAGATGTAGCTCTCTGGGCAACTTTTGATCCAACAGGAATGCTTCCTGTAAAGGTTACTGCATTAACGTTTGAATCAATTAGTGATTCTGCAACAGACGAGTCTCCAACCACTGTTTGAAATACTCCATCCGGTAGACCTATTCTATTAAAAGCTGCTTCTATTTCTAGACCGCATTGCATTGTAGCACTTGCTGGTTTTAGAACAATAGTATTGCCGATCATTAAAGAAGGTGCTGCAAACCTGAGTGCCTGCCAGTAAGGAAAGTTCCATGGCATGATGCTTCCTATTACTCCAAGTGGTTCAAAAGATACGACTGTTTTTCTCGCATCTGTATTAATGATTTCATCTGTTGCAAAGATTTCTCCATTATCAGCAAAAAACTCTATCGCCCAAGCACATTTCTGTACCTCTGATCTGGCTTCTTTTATCGCTTTTCCCATTTCATTTGTGGCTGTCTTTGCTAGCTTTTCCTTGTTGTTGCTTATTTCATGTGCAAAATTGTAAAGAAAGTCTGCTCTTTTTTTTATGTCTTTTTTCCATTCTCCGTTGAAGGCGCTTCTTGCTTTCTTTACAGAACCATTTATTTGTTCTTTGGTCATTACTTCGTATTCTTTTATAATTTCTTCTGTTGCAGGATTTACTGTCTTTATTTTACTATTCAAGGATTTATAACTCCTCGACCTAAGATCTTACCTTCTTTTAGCTTTGATAATGCTTCTGTAGCTTGATTGAGTTTAAAGGTATCTGAAACAATCGGTTTGATTATACCTCTTTTTGCTAATGAGACTAATTCTACCATATCGGTCAAAGTTCCTGTGTAGGATCCAACTAGTCTATATGCTTTAGTTGGCATTGTAATAAGACTTAATTTTAATTCACCCCCAAAAAGACCAACTAATACTAGTCTAGCTCTTCTTCTTAGAAATTGCATATCCCCTTCTACGGTCTTTGTAGCATTGACAAAATCAATTACAGCATCAGCACCCATATTTCCAGTTAATTCCATAACCGCCTTCACTGGATCTTGTTTCTTAGAATTGACGGTATTATCAGCGCCATTATCTTTTGCCGCTTTTAATTTATAATCATCTAAATCCAAAGTAATTATCCTAGCACCGAAAATTGCTTTTGCTAGCTGTATAGCCATAAGTCCTAGTCCACCTGCACCAACAATTACGGCATTGTCGTCTGGTTTTAGATTAGCATTTTTTACAGCATTGTATGCTGTAAGAGCTGAACATGATAAAGTTGCAGCAGCGTCTATATCTATGTCATTGTCTATTTTAACAAGGTATCTGTAGCTTGGTACTATTACATAGTCTGCATACCCACCATCGTTATAAACTCCTAATGACCGTGGTTTATCGCATAAGTTCTCTTCGCCTGCTCTGCATGCAGGACAAAGGCCTTCTCCTATCCATGGATAAACAAGGACCTTCTCATTTTTATTAAACCTACCTTCAGCCTCTTCACCTAAAACATCCACTGTACCAGCAATTTCATGACCGGGAGTCAATGGATATTTTACTCCCCTATCTGTAGTCTTAAGAAAATGTCCTTCAGCACCTTCATACCCTCCTTCCCATAAGTGAATGTCGCTATGACAAACACCGGAAGATTCAACTTTAATTAGAACTTGTGAGCCTTTGGGCTTTGGAGTTTCAAGCTCCTGTAATTGTAAAGGTTCGTTAGGTTTAACAATTCTTGATGCCTTCATAGAATAAACTGGCATTTCGGAATATAAAACTAGGATAGAATTAATTGCAATCTCTTGCAATTAGTCTATTCTTTTTGCAGACTTCAATCTTATTTCTCCTTTTTTCTGACATAGAGCTGTTGGTATAATAGCCACATAACAATAACTAGGGAGATCTAAATTCATCTATAGCATATTCAGTCAAATTATATTTGCTTAAATCTTTCTTTCTTTCATCTATTCTATGCTATGATCCTTGTTAAACTCTTCCTTTTTCTTTATTGACATTGTATTTTTTAAATTCAAGTGAAACTCCGCGTTTAGAACTATAGTCAAATTTGTAGGCTTCGTCACTAGATAGAGGTAGTGATTCTATTTCATCTTGATGAAAAACAGGACATCTAGAAAATGTATCGATATTGCTCAGGAAATATGATGACGAAGATCAGAGACATGATTTGCAGATTAGGAAATATTTTTGCTGAAGAATCCTTTTCTTTTCTTCAAATAATCTTGCAGCCAAATGATAATATTTCCTCTTTTTTATTGTATGCACTTGTAAATAGCCTCTTGCTTATGTAGATTATTGAAGTAGCAACATCTAATCGGAATGATATTTTTGTAGTCGTTGTCCTGTTTTTCTGTTTTGCTTTTCTATTATCCTTATACTTTTTACTATTATCATTTGTAGCTGCCATAGTTGTATGACCTTCTTTCTTTTCTCAGATATATCTAGGATATTTTTTCTGCAATTTATTGCAATAAATATATACACATATTATAGTTATGCATAAACTTCCTACGTATAACAAAGGATAATGATGATGGTTATATAATTATAAAAAAAGGAAGATTAATAATGATAGTGCCATAATGATTTAAAGGGTTATATAGATAGATATGGTAAACAACTAAACGAAAAGTCAAAGTATGGTTAAAAAATTGATATGATTGTATAAGGTCTATTAATCGAGCCTTGCGAAAATCTTATCTTTTTACTTCATAATTACGTAATTCTCCAAAAGATATGCTCAAAAATAATTCGCTACCATTGAATCCTTCCACAGCTGATTTTGGTATTATATATTCGTGTCTTGCACCTCCTGATCCAACAGTGATTTCGTCACTAGCCACTGAAAGGACATTACCCGGATCTTGATTGTCATTTGTTCGTACACCTTTGTGAACAATTCTATCCCAATCCAAAACTGGTTCTGACATTTTATCTCTTCTAAATCTCCTTATATTGTAATCCATCTTGATTTACAAATATTTATAGGCTCAGCAATCTTTTGCAATTAATAGCAATTGGAAGTGTTTATGAAGTCACTACTGCTATTTAATCTAGTGTAACATCTTAATTCATATCAAAGCTTTTATCATCAAGACAGTTAATAATTCAAGAAAGAAAAAACATTTCATTGATTTAGATATAATTACGTAAATTGCTATATCTAATATTATCCTAATAATCATCTAATCAGAAGAAGAAATTCAATGCCTATTGATAGTATAGATTTCCCATTTTGGCTGAGCTTTGCACATTTTATCAATTTAATTTTTATTACTTTACTGATTCGTAGTGGTATCGAAATACTAAGTGCCCTTCCAAAGCTTTACTTCAATGATGATGCAAAACTAGGTAGTGAGTGGATTAAGTTTACAAGAAAAAAGATGCCTAAAGATAAATTATGGACATCACTAGATGAAGAAGAATCATTTTCATCGTGGATAGCTTTACCAGGACACAAAAATCTTGGTCTAGGAAGACACTGGCATTTTTTTTCAATGATTTTTTGGTTTGCAAATGGTGTTGCATATTATATTCTGCTTTTTACAAGTG
>DASQYF010000421.1:0-7023 GCA_035639375.1 Nitrososphaeraceae archaeon | reverse complement strand
AATAGCCGGCAACAGCTTCTTTTTAGATATGTAATAAAAAATTATAGATACCATTATATGCCAATCTATAGAAGGAATATATTTTGTTTATTTGTGAAACGTTTAATTATAATAGTATAGTTTAAAACAGCTGGACCCACTTTCATGTATAGCATCATCATCATCATCATCCCATCTATTTAAAAATCAATGAAATCTATATGAGACAACTATTGCGCACGTTTTTGATTTTGGTTTTAACTTTGATTGTTATTGCACCATTTTTAATAATATCGATTACAGCAGCCGCTACAACGGAGAAATTTAGTAATATATTGTATGACACACAGAGCGTCAGCTTTTTTTCAGATAATCAATCAAGAGCAGATGAACAGGAGATCCATCCTACTAACAATTCTTCTTGCGTGAACTATGACAATAGGACTATGACGATAAAGATTTGCGGGGGGATGGTGGACTTGACAGCACTTAACAGTATCATAAATAATCCAAAAGTTTTGAACCAAACGTCTCCTAAAAATTGGTTTCTTAATGCCAATATATCGATAGCAAAAGGAGCAACCCTTTTTATTAATTCTAGTGATACAGACTGGTTGAAAATTAA
This sequence comes from Nitrososphaeraceae archaeon, assembly GCA_035639375.1. Classification (GTDB taxonomy): domain Archaea; phylum Thermoproteota; class Nitrososphaeria; order Nitrososphaerales; family Nitrososphaeraceae; genus JAJNBK01. The sequence continues at coordinate 6,419 of DASQYF010000421.1, read as the reverse complement.
TTCAACAGCAGGAACGGCATATTCAATCGTAGCAAAAGGGAATTTGCTCATAGATAATACAAAAATATCTTCATGGAATTTCACAAACAAGTCACATACTCTACTGGATTCTAATACAGAGCCTAGGAGTTATTTGGTAGTCCCTTGGGATAGCTCAGGGCAGATGAATATAACTAATTCAAATTTAAGTTATTTGGGATATGACGGCGGGAAAGATACAGGAGGCATCTCCTATTACGCCGGTGATGGTAGTGTTATTTCCAATAATCATTTTTCTTTTAATTATGTAGGCTTTGACGTATCCGGCGATGTATCAGATATTATATTTGCAAATAATACAATCAATAATAGCTATCGAGACGGATTGATTGCTGAAACCAACTCTACTAATCTTGAAATATCTAATAATGCAATCTACAATAACACAAATGATGGTATTGTTTGCACAGAATTATGTAAAAACATCTTGGTTAAAAATAACTCTGTTTATAATAACACCGGAAATGGCATCCTCTTAAATCAATCTGCAGTAGACTCAGAGATTAAGGATAATGGAGTCTATTATAATGGTCGTTCTGGTATAACACTATTCAATTCATCGAAAAATGTCATTACTAATAACACTATTGATGGAAATTTCTTTGGTATAACACTTACCCAAAGCTCCCGTGACAATGCAGTTCAACAAAATACAATCAATAACACCCTATTGAATGGTATTTCTCTTTACGAACACGCTAATAATAACACGCTCAGAAATAATATTATAACAGAATCTCTCGGCAGTGGCATATATATTCAAGGTAAAGGAACAAGTAATAATATTTTTATCAAAAATAATGTGATTAAAGGAGCAAGCTATGGCATTCAATTTTTGAACGCTTCTAATAACATTCTCCTTGATAATACTATCTCCAATAATTCTAACTCTAATTATTACGGAAAGTCAGGAAGTACCAATACTATATCCGACACAAAATTTAATCATACTACGATAGCGGTATCCGATGATAATAGCAGGTTTGTCTTAGGATATACTGATAACAGAATTAGTGGAGTTTCTTCAAGAGGAATAGTAAATATGGCTTATCCTACCAATACAACTATTCTGATACCTCCCGTGGGTAAAAACGTAATTTTGGATACGTACGAAATGAATGTAATTCCCTCCTCTAATAATGTTAATATATCTGCTTTTAATGATAATTTCAAATCTAACGAAACATACAAAAAATGGTCAGAGATTTCATCACCTGCTTTACCCGTTACTACAACAAGATATACAATAGGTGGATTTGAGCCCAACAAACAAATTGTTATCAACGTAAATGGTTCATTTTGGAATGCCTATACTTCTAATTCATCAGGCTACATCACGTTCCTTTATAATGATAATAATATTAATAATAATAATGGATACTACACAGTAAAACGATTTGAAGCTGAAGCCAGTAGTGCACCAGCCTTAGCAGCAATACTGTTCCTTGTAATTATAGTCATTGGCCTACTTACACTATTTTTTATTATTAGACAGCGTAAGAAAGTAAATAGGCTATATAAGCATCAGGTCGCTTGACAAAAGATAAAAGGTAGATAAAAAATAAAAACCATCGTGCGTACAATAAGCCGTACAATAATAAAAAGTAACGACTCTTATTATCTTACGCAAGGTGATTTTGAGGAGATTAATTCCTCCATTTTTCGGTTAATATCAAGGGCTACTTGAAGCAAATCTGGATTTAATTCCAACTTTCTAATAAAACCAGCTAACGCTTCAGTGTCTTTTGGCAAGCATGCTCCCTCAAATGGTTTGCCGAATTGCGTTCCATACTGTCCTATCCTTTTGTCCATCGAGACACCTAAACTGACAGCCTTGTCATCTATTCCCATTTGCTTACATACAAGGCCGATTTCGTTAAAGAAGGATATTTTAAGTGAAAGAAAACAATTAGAAGTATACTTTATCATTTCAGCAGCCTCAGGACTAGTAACGATAATATTATCAGTTAATTGCTGGTAGATCTCCCTAAGTGGTTCCGAGGCTCCATTGTCATTCTCGCCTATAATTACTCTGTCCGGTTTAAAAAAATCTTCTAAAGCGGTGTTTTGTCTCAAGAATTCCGGATTATAACATACATTATAATCCTTTCCAATCTTTGACGAGGCACAATTGCTTTGTAGATAGTTTATGACCACATTTCTCATGGTACCCGGTAGCATAGTACTCCTGAAAACAATAAGATGAGGATTGCGTTGTTTTCTTTCTTCTCCTTCTCCTTCTTGTTGTTGTTTTCTATTTATAGTACCAAGTGCGTTTGCTATATCATAGAGAACAGACATAAGTTGTGATAAATCCTGTTCGCCGTCATTCTTTGTAGGAGTATTTACACAAACAAATGAAAGGTCTGTTTTTTCCATGATTTCTGAGACGCTTGAAGCAACTTTATAACCATCATCCTTTAGATCATGCAGTCTTTGCTTAGAGATATCGTAAAATAGTACATCATGACCAAGTTTGTGGAACCCTTTGCCTGTTGCACTTCCAACAACACCTGAGCCGATGATTCCAATCTTTTTTACCACTATGTTCCTTTTCATAACCAAGTTTTCACGCATTTTCCTCTTATAGACCTTCTGTGAGAATGTCAATGTCAAAATGATATATATATAATCCTATATCTTTTTATTTTATAAAGTTTAGATTTATCTCAATAAAGTATTTTTTAGATAATATAATAGTAAGTATTTAGAACTAAATTCTTCGGGTGAATTAACGATAACTTATATCTGATATCACATTAGGCAATTGGTATATAAAGAGGATATACGAAATTCGTTTAAATGAGCCTTGAGATAAGATCCTTTGATCTGATACTTCTTCCAACAATTGCCTTGATGATAGTCATAATTTCTCTTATCTCATTTTCAGTATTTCTTCCCTTTTGGTTTGATGGTCATGGAATTGGAAACGCCATTATAAATTTTGCTACAACATTCACAGATCAAGTAGGCAGCATCCTGATTAAAGGTGCTCAAAACTTTTTGATCTATATACCTTTAGGAATTATTGGTCTTTGGAGATGGGGAGTATGGATATTTAAGAAATTGGGCTCAGTATGTTATGTCCCAATAAATCCAGGAAATCAAAAAGAAAATTATACGATGGGTATAATAACACCAGTCTATAACGAAAATCCAAGCGTTTTCAGAACAGCATTGCATTCTTGGCAATCAAATAATCCCGATGAATTGATTGCTGTAATTGATCAAAAAGATCTGCCTTGCATCAGAATATTTCAGGAGTTTGCTCAAAATAAGCCTTGGGCAAAACTCATAGTTACTTCAAAGGCGGGCAAAAGACCAGCCTTAGCAGATGGTATTCTGGCATCAAAAGCTGAGATCCTAGCGCTAGTAGATTCAGATACAATATGGGAGCATAATATAAAAGATAACTTGCTTGCCCCATTTCAAGATCCTATGATAGGAGGCGTAACTACACGACAGCATCCAATTGAGCGCAATTCTATATGGCAGAAGATGACAGATGTCTTTTGGGATATGAGAAATTATTATGATTTGCCTTCTCAAACAGCAATGGCAAAAGCATTGACATGTCTGTCAGGAAGAACATCTTTGTATCGCCGGCAAATAATTTTGCCTAAATTAAATGAATTTCTAAACGAGATCGTTTTTGGAAGAAAAAAAGAATCCGGTGAAGATAAATGCCTTACAAGGTTGGTACAGAGAGATGGCTGGAAAACTTACTATCAAAGCAATGCTGTAGTGTTCTCTTCTGCAGCTTCAGATTTTAAAACCTTTTGGAACCAGAGAATTCGCTGGTCTCGAAATAGTCATAATTCAGATATTATCAGCTTGTGGGATGGATGGGCGTGGAAGAATCCTTATCTTGCTTTCTATATGATAGATAGATTTATTACAATATTCACGCTATTTTTTGGGCCTATATTCTTTACAATTTCACTTTATTTGAATGATTGGCTTGTAGCATTGTCTATTGTGGGCCTTTGGATTTGTGGAAGAGGAATAAAAATAATACCTCATTTAAGACGACATCCAAAAGACATATTGTTGCTCCCAGTGTATGTCGTAATAAACTTTTTACTCGCATTGGTGAAGTTATATGCACTAGTGACTATACGAGAACAGAAATGGATCAGAGGAGTACAAGAAAGAAGCGTAAGACGCAAAGGATACTTAAAAAAAGTAAAAGACTTGGTTCTTACTACGGAGATTATCTTCAGTATTGTAATTTTCGTATTCTTTGTACTCCAATAGAAGAAAAGGATATTATAATTAGCTTCAAGAGCAATTTACTAGCATTAGAAAATATCTTAAAACTTTCTTTTCATAAAAGACAGATTATCTTTGAATTATATTCTCACACTATACTCTCATTGTTCGATCATTGGGAACGCTGTTAAAACTTTGGAATTCAGAACAGAAATGAGATCTTAGTCCAAGGCAGATGATGATTAAAGACAGTAGAGTGTTTATACTCAAGCAGAAATTCATCATTATAATTCAAGAATGGAAATACTGCACAAGATATCACTTGCATATCAGTATTCTCTATTGCAAGTTAGGATGACGAGAATAGTATTATTATTGTTTTGGCATATTAGAGTGCCTTTTACTGATATTAATTAATCCATAGAGATGTTACTAGCTGCTGATAGCTTTATGATATTTTTATTCTTCCTTTTTTTGCTTATATTTTTCTGTTCACATCTTTGCTCATTTGAATAATTAAGATTCTTGCGTTGGTTCTCACATTCTATTCTGAATGCATCGAGCAGCTCATTTTCATCATCAATTGTGCTTATGATAGCTTCCATTCCATATGAAGGAAAATCATCAGATGGAATCTCGCTCATGTCGCGTAAATATTATCTTTTATTCGTAAATAAACTTATGTCCAAGCAATTTTTATATTTATACTTATTTTCCCATTAATCATAATTTTTGCTTCGCAATTATGGTAGGGAGTAGTCGCTGTTACCATTGTTATTTCTATAGTTGGCAATTTAGAATAATAAACTCTACAATTTGACAAATTAGAACGCAATTTCGGAACATTGACATTATACGCTATTTGCTGCACTCAAAATAATATCTAATTATTAAAATCAATAATATCTTAAAAGAGGTCAGTAAATATATCATATTTGTTTAAAAATGTTATTACTTTTCTTTGTCTGGTAATTTTTTGCTGAGATTATAACTTTTCTACATGCCAAATTAACTTACGATCGATCAAAAATAATAAGTGCAATTTGCTATAATTATTTTATTTCGGATTGTTTGATTTGCAATGGATTATTACGTATTCCTTTCTTAGATAATCATATCAATCTCTTGCTTAGGGGCTGACCTTTCTGCACTAGAGATAGAAACTTGGAGTAATGCATTTATACAATACCATTGATCACCGACTCTGACCGATCGTAGCAACGTTTGTTTTTGCTACATACTGCTACAATCCTAATTGCTATTTATATAAAGCATCCAATTAATGGTTATTCTGTAGGATTTCTATGATAAAGAACTTAATACAATCATACCGTTATTTATTATATTGTATTATATTACATAAAATTAAGTATACATAGATACAGACTTCTTAAATGAGATGAAAGCGTGATCGTTAAACACATGCATCCTGAAGACCTTGATTTTATATGGACATGTCATGAATGTAATGCTACTTTTGTTTTCCATTCAGACGTTGATGAACATAAAGAAAAGACTGGACATTCAGCAATTTCGAAATTTGATTTACTTTCAGGAAAACTATTAGCTTAATTTTCTTCATTAATCCTTCTGGCGGCCAAAAGTTGCCATAGACCATGGATTAAAAAATATTGTAATTGCAGATTAAAAAATTACAAGTGCTACTTTAGCTTCAATGAAAAGCTCAGATTTTAAGTGATTGCTTCATTTGCGGTAAACATATGCGAGAGTTATACAAAACTCAGTAATAACAAGTATATATTATATTATATTTATATTAGTATCTATATCAACCATAATATATCTAAATAGGCCTTCTCAAGATATAAAAAACCACAAAAAATATCCTCTCGTATAGATTTATTCATATAGATGTATTATTGTTAATCCAGTCTCGTAAAGAATGGTGAACTAACAACAGCACCATAGTATTCTAGTATTATAATTAGAGCCGATATTAACTACTGAAATTGCCGATCGCGGCTTATACATTCTGATTTACTATAACGAGGAATTCTTCTATGGCGTTATTAGGATAAAAAATCTTTTGTTCTTAATACCCTATTAATAAGGCAAAAGAAATCAAATATAGATAGCTATATATAACTTATAATTGGGTCATTATGAAGATATTACCGTATATATGCTCAACCAAAAGATGTTACAAG
>DASQYF010000420.1:0-2351 GCA_035639375.1 Nitrososphaeraceae archaeon | reverse complement strand
TAGTAGTTTATCATGCGGTATAGTTGTTGATGTTGCTTGCATGCATTATCTCTAAAGTAACTTAATTGACACTCATACTAAGAATTTCTGACTGATTTACATGATGCTAGGCTTGCAGCACTGATATATCCTAGCAATCTTATAACTTACTATGACTGCTAAAAATAATAATAATAAACCAAATGGAGAAATCACCCGTGTTGCTGTGGTAACAGGGAGTTCAAGTGGAATAGGTTTTGAAACTTCTTTGATGTTGGCAAGAAATGGTTTTCAAACGTACGCAACAATGCGCGATCCCGAAAAAGGAGAAAATATAAAATCAATAGCAACTAAAGAAAACTTGCCTATTTATATAGAACAACTTGATGTTACAGATAATAAATCAGTCACAAATGCAATACAAGCAATAGTATCTAAAGCAGATAGAATAGATGTGCTGGTGAACAACGCAGGTTATGCGCTTACTGGTGCGTTTGAAGACCTTGCAACAGAAGAGATAAAGGCTCAATATGAAACTAATCTATTTGGATTGATCAGAACAACTCAAGCAGTTCTTCCAATCATGAGAAAACAGAAATCTGGTACTATAGTAAATATTAGTTCGGGTGCAGGAAGATTTGGCTATGCTGGCGCGTCTGCCTACATTAGTACAAAATTTGCAGTAGAAGGTTTAAGTGAATCTATGTCATATGAACTGGAGCCATTTGGAATAAAAGTTATCTTGGTAGAACCAGGAGTTATTAGAACAAATGTTTTTAAGAACATAGTTACTGCAAAGAAATCACAAAACCCAAATTCACCATATTCTCAGATAATGCAAAAAATGTCTACTAGCTTTGAGCACATGTTGGAGAATGCTTCTTCTTCTCCAGACCTTGTAGCAAAAGTAGTACTTCAAGCTGTTACAAGTGAAAATCCTAGCCTTAGATATTTAGCAGGAAAAGATGTAGAAACATGGATAGAAGCTAAAAGAAGTATGTCTGATGATGAATTTTATAAAATGGTAAAGCAATCCTTCAGTTAATGATCATAATTAAAGATCAAAATGCAGCTAGAGAAAGAGCCTTTGGATTGCAAGCGGCGTAATCGTACAACACAGATTTCTTAACCGAATACAGCCTATTATAGCTTTTTTTAAGCAAAAATATGAAGGAACAATCATATATAAAAACTATAAAAAATCTAGTTAAAAGCAGCAGTGGAATTGGCGGCAGAGATGGTAAGGATAATGACTAAGAAACGATGACGGCTATTGTTGTATAGGATTATGCCTCATCTTCTCAGCACCAGATGACGTAGACACAGATAGATGATACAGATGTTGGAGATAGTAGAGATGGCGAATGGCTGCAAATAATAAAATACATTTACAACCTTTCGATGACACCCTGTAAAATTAGAAAAGGTTAATTCATAGTCTCCATATGATATCAACATGAACCCCAACAAAAGATTACCAATTAAGGGTTCAAATCCCACTGTTACATCGAACCGCATTAGGAAACTTTAAAGTGAATAAATCTTTTATTCTGGCTGAATTCATTTATGGAAGTGATATTACTTCAAAAAACCACTGGCCCGATTAAAACGAAAAGTTTAAAATTAACCCATTTCATGATGTGTTGAGTCTCTTTTTAGAACCTCTATCGGCGCGAGAACCACCGAACCCGCAGAAATCTTTTCCTATAAATTATATTCTAAGAGCACTGCAGGTTGATCTGAAGACTATTAACAACTCAATAATGATCAGCCTGCAGTAGCCACATCTAGAATTACTTTGCAATCCTGAACATGGACAATGTATTTGCTCCAAGATAAGTTTTCAGAATGATAATGTAATAAAATGCTTCATAGACGATTGTAGTAGTGTATACAGGTCATTATAGTAAGGAAGTACAAATGGCGTCGATTAGTCTGTAAGGCTCAATGCCATGTGATGAAGGAAAAGTACAAGACGATGGTAAAGGTAAACATATGCATCTAATGCCAAAATTTCATTATGTTAGATTTGACTAATTTAATCATTAATAAAAATATGACATTGTCATTACTATACTGAGATTAAATTCGTTATATTCAGAAAAATATGGATTGTGGCAATAAAGTTGCCAATGTTTTTAGAAGCCGAAGTTTATTTCGCCGTAGTTACTACAGTACGCAGAACCACTGCATTTGTTCTTTTGCTCTTGTTCAAAACTGTAGCTTGTATCGCCTCCATCTCCATCTTCTCCAATCAAGTTTGCACTAGCTTGTTGTACAGCTATTATACTTAATCCTGCTGCTGACAGCATTGATACTGCCCCTATGATTCCAACCATTAGTAAAGTTGTGTTCTTCATATAAGTTCTTAT
>DASQYF010000419.1:0-4922 GCA_035639375.1 Nitrososphaeraceae archaeon | reverse complement strand
CCATCTTGTCACTATTGTGAAGTCCAACCATATGATTTTTTGTACCGAGAGAGTCGAACCAGAATTTTGCAAATCTACAAAGAACTTCACCTTTTCTCGGAATAGAATTAACCATCTTTATATCAAACGCAGATACACGGTCAGAAAAATAAAACAGAATATTGCCATTATCTAATTCGTACAAGTCTTTTACCTTACCTTTGCGAAGTATTTTCATTGAAATTTCCTGGCAGAAGGTAAAATAAAATCTCATCGTTAGAATTATTTTTCATATTATCCAAATTTGTCCAATCAAATATACTTCATTGTATAAACAACTCACTTCCTTTCAATCCTCGATTGAAGGTCATGATGGGATTCGAACCCATGACCTAAGGTTTACAAAACCTTCGCTCTTACCAGGCTGAGCTACATGACCGGAGTTTATTTGGAAATCTCGCCGAGAGTAATTAATACCTTCGGTATAACGCAAAAGTAATCTTCATAGGTGACTTTAAATGGTTAGCACAAATAATTGTAAAAGATGGACATGATCGAAGTAGGCTCAACCCATTGTAAATTTATTGTTTTGGTTACAATAGAAAATAAACAATTTGTCAATGATCCAGAGGGCGAAACTATCCATCGTGATCTTGTAGTTAAAGGAGGATATTCAAATGTGGAGTCAGTAAGAACGTCTAAGACCTTGAAAATGATAGTAAACGCCAAATCTGAAAAAGATGCAGAAAAAATTGTTAGCGATCTTTGTAAAGATCTACGTATCTTTAATCCTGTCATAAGTGAATGCATAGTTAGATCAATAGGTAAGGTAAGATAAGGAGTGGTTATTTCGGATAATATTAATTTTGTCTCTATTAAAACTTAGGCCATCATTCTTCTTAAGAATTGCTCTTCTCTGAAAGTGCTCCCTCAATCAGCAATATTGTGCGTAGATATTTAGCTAAATCGGTAACGGTAATAATTCCTACAACTTGACCAGTTTCCATAATTGGAAGTCGGCGAATCTTGTGATTAACCATTCTTTGTACGGCAACTTCAATCGGTATATCTGGGTCGGCAAAAGTGCGAATCTTTGACATAACTTCGTTGACTTTTACATGCGATATTTTGAGTTCTTTAATGCAAATCTTCTTAACGAAGTCACGTTCCGTTACTATACCTACGGGGTTCTGATCCTTTAGGACAATTAATGAGCTAATACCCTTCTCAGTCATAATTTTGGCTGCTTCCAATGCTGTTCTATTTTCATCAATAGTAACCACATGCTTTGTCATTATATCCCGAACAACCTTGGGCATAATGGTACTTCTTTTCTGTTGAGAATAAAAACTTTGAACCTATTTATTTTTATAATTCAATTGCTTTTATAAATCATATACATCACAATCTTGTTTAAATAAAAATTGTGAGATCGTAACAACTATTAGAGATAAAAATGCCGACTACCTTTTTACGAAGATTTTAATACGAGCATGATAAAGTCAACTCAATATACTAGAATGGCAAAGATTGGAATTGCAGTTTTCCCTGGAAGCAATTGCGATCGAGATATTCATCATGTATTATTAAACTCCTTTGGAATTCAGGCAGATCTCCTTTGGCATACAAAAGAAGATCTCACAAATTATGAGGCTATAATTATTCCTGGCGGGTTTGCTTATGGTGATAGGTTACGTGCAGGTGTAATTGCCGCTCGAAGCCCTATAATGCGTGCCGTAAAAAGACTCGCCAAAGGTGGAATCCCTGTTCTTGGTATCTGTAATGGGTTTCAAATCCTCGTTGAATCAGGCTTACTGCCGGGAGCTTTGACAATGAACGATACTCTCCAATTTATTTGCAGGTGGACAAGAGTTAAAATACTTAATAATAGGACACCTTTTACTAATGAATTTGAAAAAAATAAAGAAATTTTAATTCCTATTGCTCATGGCGAAGGAAGGTATTTAGTAGATGACAACGATTTAATATATTTAAAAAGGAAAAATAGAATCGTCTTAAAATATATCAATGACGACCCAAATGGATCAACCGAATTAATTGCTGGAGTTTGCAATAACGATCTAAATGTTATGGGAATGATGCCTCACCCGGAAAGAGCTGTTGAAAATATTCTAGTGCCTGACAGGATTTCTAATGAAGCACATGTGATATTTAAATCATTAATGTCTTACCTGGATATCAAACCTGACCCTCCGCTACAATAGATACATTAATTGTGAAAAAAATTGAGTATCCTAAGTAACGAAGAACTAAGTTATCTAAAAAATAAATTGCAGCGATTTCCAAATGAACTTGAACTAAATATTGTAGGCGCAGAGTGGTCTGAGCATTGTTCATACAAATCTTCGAAAAAGTATCTCAAATTGCTACCTACAAAGGGAAGAAAAGTTCTTGTAGGTCCAGGTTATGACGCTGGAATCCTTGATATTGGAGACGGTTTTATTCTTACGGTTCACATAGAAAGTCATAATCATCCATCCGCAGTCGAACCCTATGGAGGCGCTGCAACGGGTGTTGGAGGAGTAATAAGAGACATTATATCTATGGGGACTCGTCCAATAGCTTTGTTAAATGCACTGCGATTTTCGCCTATTACAAAAAAGGCTAAAAGATATTCCAAATCTAAATGGCTATTTAGGAATGTCGTACGTGGTATCGCCGACTATGGTAATTGTATTGGTGTGCCAACTGTAGGAGGTGACGTGGAATTCGATCCTTCTTTTGAAGACTATTGTCTAGTAGATGTAGCATCAATAGGAATTGGAAGAAAAGATCGAATTATCACGAATAGCGCTAAAGTCAATGATTTCGTTGTTCTTGCAGGAGGATCCACAGGTAGAGATGGTATCCATGGGGCATTCTTTGCTTCTAAAAGTTTAGAAGAGGAAAACAGATCCGCAATCCAAATACCGGATCCATTTTTGGAAAAGTTGCTATTGGAGGCAACAATTGAGGCGTCAGAGAAAGGTTGTATAAAGGCTATAAAAGATTTAGGCGGTGGTGGTCTTGCATGTTGTCTGTCAGAAGCATCGGACAAGATGAAAAGAGGATTTGATATTGAATTAGAGTCGATTCATACTAAACACAGGAACATGATACCAACAGAATTGATGATATCAGAATCCCAGGAAAGGATGATGTATATTACAGATGAGAGCAATATTGACACACTAAAAGCAATACTCGACAAATATGAAATCAGCTACGCAATAATAGGTAGAGTCAGAAGGCATCAGGATCTTGTCATTAGAAATAATGGCAAATTGGTTGCTCGAATGCCATCACATCTCATAGCAAATCCACCACTTGTCTTAAGAAAATCAAAATTACCAACGTATCTAAAAGAATTGCGCCTGAGAATCATAAGGTGTAGTATTCCTAACGATCTGAATAAAGTCCTTCTTTCGATGCTATCAAATCCTACGATAGCTGACAAATCTTGGGTATATAGGCAATTTGATCATGAAGTCGGGCTTAGAACTGTTCTGAAACCAGGATTAGACGATGCAAGTGTTTTGAAAATAACTAAAGATAAATTTATTTCAGTGAAGCTTGACGGCAATTCGAAACACTGCTTTTTAGATCCATATCAGGGAACTATGGGATGTTTGTCAGAAGTGAGGAGAAATGTAATCTCTACTGGCGCTGAACCTATAGGTGTAATCGATCATCTCCAATTTGGAAATCCTCAAGATCCAGAGATATTTTGGACTTTTACACAGGCAGTAAATGCAATATCGAGATTTTGCAGATACGTAAAAATACCAGTGGTCGGTGGAAAGGTAAGTCTTTATAATGAAAATATGAAAGGAGCAATTAAACCCTCTCCAGTCATAGGTATGCTTGGATTGATAGAGAAAGAGTCATGGATTATGCAATGTAGTCTGAAGCCTGGGAATTCTATTTTCATAATTGGCTGTACATTAGATGAGATGGGAGGATCGGAATACTATGAATACTATCATAATATATTAGGTGGGAAGGTTCCTAAGATAAACCTTCATAGAGATAAACTTAATGGCCAGGTTGTTCTTCAGCTTATTAGAAAGCATTTAGTTGATTGTGTCCATGATTGCTCTAAAGGAGGACTTGCAGTAGCGTTATCTGAAATGGCAATACGTGGTGAGACAGGAATTATCGTAAACCTAGATTCTATACCGAATTTGTGTTCTAGAATAGACAATCTATTATTTTCAGAATCGCACTCTCGATACATTATAGGAACAAGTAAACCAGCCGATGTTGAAAAATACCTGGCTAACATCAATGGAATTGTCTTTGCCGAGATTGGTTCTGTGACATGTGTTGATAAGAATGTTAAACTTATAAGAAAAAAAGATAAGGAAATCGTAAATCTATCTGTAAAAAATTTGACAGAAAGTTATGGCGAATTGGAACGAATAATGAATAATACAGCGTATTTAAAAAAACCGCAATAACAATGAGGAAAGCAAAAGCACTGATAGCGTTGCATAATCTTGCCATAAGAATGTTTTTTAGTGGTTTCATCCACTTCAGTGTACTCTTGGATTACAATCAGCATAAACATCCACTTACATACTCATTTTATTTAGATTCATTTCTCATTTTGAAAAAATATGGGAGAGGAAGATAATTAAAACGATCCACGAAAATTGCGGCGTAGTAGGCGTATTTTCGTTAGGTGTTACCAATGTTATACCATTTGTAATTGATTCGCTCCGTGCGCTTCAACATAGAGGTCAGGAAGCGTGGGGGCTGGCCGTCCCGGGCAAACCTCCGTTTAGGCGGCTTGGCCTAGTTTCGTCTGCAGCTTCGGAATTTCCAACCGTTATTAAAAGGTATAATGCATGCGCTGCGATTGGACATGTTCGTTATTCGACCTTCGGTAAAAGTACATTGGAAAACGCGCAACCAATAAAGATTAAAGACTTGTGCATAGC
>DASQYF010000418.1:0-27494 GCA_035639375.1 Nitrososphaeraceae archaeon | reverse complement strand
ATTCTTCATATAATGGAAGCTCCCAGAGCTTTTCACCTGTTGTTTCAGCTACGTTATACAGTTCATCAATAAATTTTTTGTTTCTTCCTATTACAGCAGCCACATTGGTTCCAAGTGCAATGATGCATGCACCAGTGAGAGTAGCAAGATCAATAACTGCCTTTGGATTAAAACTTGATATCCCAAAAGCTAATGCATCAGCAAGAATCAGTCTACCCTCTGCATCAGTATTCAACACTTCGACTGTTTTACCATTATACATTTTGATTATGTCTCCAGGCCTGTAAGAAGTACTAGATGGCATGTTTTCAACTGAGGGGATGAGGCCAACAACATTTATTGCCAATTTCAGCGATGCAACTGCTTTCATGATAGCAATAATATCACAGCCTCCAGATTTATCAAATTTCATTTCGTCCATTTTGTCACTGTCTTTCAACGAAATTCCGCCAGTATCAAATGTTACTCCCTTGCCTACTAATAGGTAAGGCTTCCGATCATCTGTAGAACCATGGTACTCCAAAATGATCAGTTTTGGAGGATAGTGACTTCCTTTTCCAACAGAGACTATCCCATTCAGACCCATTGATTCCATTTCATATCGTTCTATGATTCTGTGCTTTAGTCCATACTCGGTAGCTACCGATACTGCAATAGTGGCTAATTGGGATGGAGAACAATAATTTGGAGGAAGATTGCTCAGATCGCGTGCAAAGTTTACTGCTTCAACCATCAAACTTGTTCTATCTACAATAGATTGAATGTTAGGCATGTCAGCGTTAATTAATATTGTCACTTGATTAACCGTTAATTCGTTCTTACTATCATTTGTTTTATACTGATTAAAAGAATAAAGCGATAAACCGACACCCTCACAAATCGCTTCGATCAAACCTTCGTCTAAATTAGAGAAGAGTAAAATAGAGAATTCTGAAATTCCCATCTCTTTTACCTTTATAGCCGCTTTTGCCGATACAATTCTTGCTATCTCGTTGCTGAACTTTTCCTTTTTGCCAAGACCTATTAGGGTGATTTTTTTCATTGGAGCTTTACCCATGGTAGATAGGACTAGGCTCATCCCTAAATTAGCATTAAACTCTTTGTTTGATATCATTTCCTGGATTGTGGAATATAACGCTGAGTTAATTCCGCTTAAATATGAAAAATCGTTTTCATTCTCGTAGACCCCAATGACTAAAAGAGGCGTTTGCTTTTGGTCAATTCTTGCTTTTTCTACTTTGATCTGCACCATTGAAAATTAATAAAGAAAAACACTTTATTTTAAATTATTGTAATATTATGCCTTCAGTTATATTTTTCTGTCCCTCATATTGCGGATCAAAAGATGCTGCACAAAGAAAAATCGCTTTTCTATGCTACAGGTAAGATTATAGGAGATATATTTGTAAAATTGTTATGTAATTATTAGAATTTTATTTCTCTCTGAACAACTCTTTCTATTTCGTCGTTTCTTGAATTATTTGAGAAAAGTCACTATTTCATAGCAACGTAATATGCTAAACACAATGGATCAATGCTATCGTGTGTAAACCTCATAAGACACAACCGCTATTATGGTGATATTGCCTATAAATAGCCCATATCTTTTTATTTTTGTTAGCATCGCCTTCTATTATGGCGTGTAAATCATCTGGTGGCTGTTGTTACCATGGCTTTTAGTATGCGATATCTTGATCTGAAACGAAAAATACGTGATGTGCGGATGCTGGCAATACAAGGAATCGCGAAAGCTGGCTCGGGTCATCCTGGAGCATCATTCTCAGCGGCCGAAATAATGGGAACACTCTATTTTAGAAAAATGAAACACGACCATTTAAATCCACAGTGGGAAAACAGAGATTACTTCATAAACTCTAAAGCTCATTCTGCTCCCGGTTTCTATGCAACTCTGGCTGTTGCAGGTTATTTTTCTGATGATGAAATAAATGATTTGCGCAAGCTTGGCTCTAGATTGCAAGGACATCCTGTAAGATATAGCAATGAAGAAAAAGACCATAGCGTGCCAGGAGTAGAGTATTCTGGGGGATCCGAGGGTATTGGGCTGTCGGTGTCAATTGGTATAGCATTAGCCAATAAATTAGATAAAAAAAAGAATCGCATCTATACGTTGATAGGTGATGGAGAGACAAACGAAGGACAGGTTTGGGAAGCAGCAATGGCAGCACCTAAGTTTAGACTAGATAATTTAGTAGCGATACTGGATCGTAATCGCATACAGCAAGATGGTTTTACCGAAGATATCATGCCTCTTGATCCGATGCGTGATAAGTGGACAGCTTTTAATTGGAACGTTATTGAGATCGACGGTCATAAAGTAGAGCAGATAATTGATGCGCTAAATAAAACGAGCTCCGTTCAAGATAAACCTACTATAATCATTGCTAATACCATCAAAGGAAACGGAATAAAGCATATGGCTAATGTACCACAATGGCACGGAAAGGCCCCACCTAATAAACATACTCCATTACTATTAGAAGAACTAGATAGTGAATTCCTGATTGCTCCATCAATTATTGCAGGAAGGCGAGAAAATTATGAAGAGAAGGTTAGAGCGGCAGAACGCGGTGGCGCGGACATTATTCACTTAGATGTAATGGACGGAAAGTTTGTGCCTAATATCACTTTCTTTGCGGAAACCATTAAGAAATTACGACATATAACTAGTCTTCCCTTTGATGCCCACCTTATGATTGAAAATCCGTTAGAGCATATAGATGAATACATCGATGCTAAATGTGATATAATCACTGTTCATGCAGAAGCATGTGATGAAAATGTATTTACGCAAATAAATCACAAACTTCTTTCCAATGGTATAAGTCCCGGTATTGCAATTAACCCAAGCACAGACCTTCCCGATTGGATTTATTCTCATCTTCAAAATATTGATGTTATTATAATAATGTCTGTGGATCCCGGTTTTGCGGGTCAGAAATTTGTTCCCCAAATTCTGCCAAAAATGGCATTAACAAATAAAAAGTTAAGGGAGAGTGGATTCAAGGGATATATTGAAGCCGATGGCGGTATTGAAGCTACTACTTTACAACAAGTATACGACATTGGGGCAAGGATTCTTGTTGCAGGAAATGCAGTATATGGAACCACCGATATCCATGCTGCTATTATCCAACTCAAACATACAGCAAATGTTGCATTAGAAAGGAGGCTGCTTGAACATGCGACTAAATTAGGAATAAGAGTAGATTGGATGAAGACACGTAAGCATATATTGATTCCACTAGCAAACGAATTGGGAATAGAGGAGGAATTTTATGCAATTAAGGAGTGAGAAAAAGAACGCTGATATGAGAGGAGCTTTTGGTGATACGTTAGTAGAATTAGGAAAAATTAATGGTAATATAGTGTGTGTGGGCGGTGACACCACTGAGTCTGTAAAAACAAAGAAATTTGGAGATCACTATCCTGATCGGTTATTCAATATTGGAATTGCAGAAGCGAATCTTGTCTCTGTTGCTGCAGGACTTGCAATTGCTGGCAAAATAGCATTCGCAAGTACTTACGCAGCTTTTTTACCAGGTCGCTGCCTTGATCAAATCCGCAATACTATTTGCTATCCAAATTTAAATGTAAAACTTATCGTTTCTCATGCTGGATTAACCGTAGGACCGGATGGAGCATCACATCAACAGATAGAAGATTTCTCAACTATGCGAGCCATTCCTAATATACGAGTAATTGTTCCTGCAGATGCAGTTTCAGTAAGACAATTGATCAGAACAATAGCCAATACTCCTGGTCCATTTTACGTACGGCTTGCGAGGCCGTCTAGCGAAATAATATATGTGGAAGATGAAATATCATTTAATGTAGGCAGAGGGAATATTTTACGAGACGGGTCAGATGCGACCATCATATCATGTGGACTTATGGTGACAAGATCTTTGAAAGCAGCCGACATACTTGAACGGGATGAGGGCATTTCCTGCCGCGTTATAGACATGTTTTCGATTAAACCTATAGATAAGGACTTAATATCCAGATCTGGTAAAGAAACTGGAGCAATAGTAACTGCCGAAGAACATAATATAATCGGAGGACTAGGCAGCGCGGTAGCTGAGGTGACCGCGGAAAATTATCCTGTGCCAATGAGACGTGTAGGGATAAATGATACATTTGGAGAATCTGCCAGGGATGAAGAAATTGATCTTTTATTAGAAAAGTATGGATTAACAACAACAGAAATAACACAGGCAGTGTTAGAATGTAGGAGTAGAAGCAAAAGATGAAAATATTTCTTGATACTGCCAATTTGGAAGATATTAAAACATTTAATGATATGGGAGTTGTAGATGGGATTACTACAAATCCTACTCTTCTTTCAAAAGAAAAAGGCAATCCCTCCGAAATAATGCGCGATATTGTGAGAATTGTAAATGGACCAGTAAGTCTTGAGGTTGTTGGTACCAAATTTGGAGAAATGTTAGAAGAAGCGCATAGACTTAAGAAGTATGGTCAAAATGTTGTTGTTAAAATCCCAATGATTCCAGAAGGGATGAAAGCAGTTAAAAGGCTGAAAGAAGAAGGTATAGAAACTAACGTTACCCTCATTTTTTCGGCTAATCAAGCAATTCTTGCGGCAAAGGCCGGAGCATCTTATGTCAGTCCGTTTATTGGAAGATTGGACGATGGTGGACAGGAGGGAATGGCTCTTATAAGAGAGATTATTCAAATATTCAAAAACTATCAGTTCGAAACTAAGGTCCTTGTGGCAAGTATTAGGCATCCTCTACACGTTATCGAGGCAGGAAAGGTCGGCGCTCATATAGTGACCTTACCTCCAGAGGTTCTAAGAAAAATGATGATCCATCCACTAACTGATAAAGGGCTCACTGCATTTCTTAATGATTGGGAAAAGATAAAAAGCCACAATCCCAATCTATTGATCTAGTCACGAAGTAAATTTATAACCTTTTTAGGTATGTCCTCCAACCTACTAACTGACAATGTTTTCTCGTAATTCAAATGGACTAAATTGTGACCTATACTAACGGAGTCACCGACGTTTCTACCTAGTCCTAGAGAGACCATATGTATACCCATTTTTCGATATAATAAAACCATTTCGCGAACGGCATGAAAGTCAGATGGCTCACCATCAGTTAGTGTAACCATGATGTCAGGCTTAAATGATTTCATTATAGGCTGTAATAACCCATAAATTTCAGCAAGTGGTGTTCCACCACTTGCCTTTACTTGTACCAATCTACGAGCGCTAACTACTGTCCATTTTAAATTAGTAGGTTTTATTACCCAGCACTTAAACCGTCTCTGATCTGTACTAAAAGCATAAACTGCAAATTTTATACCAAGATAATGCAGCGCTTCGCATAACGCTATAGTAGCCCTCTTGTATTCTAATTCAACATCTTCTATGCTACTAGAATGATCCAACAGAATTACTACTTTTGTTTTAATCGAGAGTTTGTAATCAGTCAAAAATGTCTTAGGTAAGTTTTCAGTATAACTTTCTGGATCAAATTCCTCTCCCTTTTCCTGATGTTGTTCTATCCATCCTGTTTTCCAGTCTCTGAATGACGCCTTTACCTTTTGAATTAAATCAGCATCATATATCGAAGTTTCATCTACGTCCATTTTATTAGGAATACTTAGTCCAAGGTTTTCCAAACTTTCATAACCTTTGTTCTCTGTCTTCTGACTTTCTTTTACTAAAGTTTCGAATTCACTAAGAATTTCATTTCCTTCAACAATCTCTTTTAAGGCGGCTTCGTCATCTTTGGATTTATTTTTTCCCCTTACTATTTTTTCTAGCTGTTTTAGCAGGTCACTATGAGTCATTGCTACACCTATTCTTGTTCTGGGAGCGATAACCGGAATTGAAGAAAGAGGATCTAGTTCCAGTATTTTAATTAATTGTGGAATATGTTGTTCTATCCATTCAGTCTTGTAATTATTGTCAATTGCTTCTATTACTATATTGTTGGCAAAATCCGAAGCCTTCTTTACTCTTTCAAATTCACCT
This sequence comes from Nitrososphaeraceae archaeon, assembly GCA_035639375.1. Lineage (GTDB taxonomy): Archaea > Thermoproteota > Nitrososphaeria > Nitrososphaerales > Nitrososphaeraceae > JAJNBK01. Next base: position 21,469 of record DASQYF010000418.1, on the reverse strand, counting down.
CCGTACAATTCACCTTTCATATATCCTGTTAAAAAATACTGAGAGAATGCCTCTGCAATCTTGTATCTTCCATAAATTGAGTTTAGAAGAGGACGCGACAACCAAGACATTCCCTCATTGAATATGATCTCGTTCCTCATTCCATTCCATTGACTTAATCCCAGTAATTCTATGCGCTTAGTTTCGACAGTGTTTAGAAGAAATCCAAAGGCATGATCATAGCTTAGAACTTTGGTTGAATGCAGTATTCGCATAGATTCATACCATAATGCAACACGCCATTGACGATATTTCTGAAAATCAGTACCTAGGTAATAATTCAGAAACGGAAGAGCAATCTGACTCTTTTCTGGCTTTGCCGTAGGGATCTTGTCTTGAGTCAGAACGATCGTAGCTTTGGTATTTCCAGACCATCTTCTAGTCAGAAAGGTAGCAATTTCCAATAATACATCATTTCGCATGATCATCTTACTTGATATTGACGACGACCTCATAGACTAGTTGCCAAAGATTGATGTTATCATATCCATAACCTTTGTATATTCTACTTCTCCCCACTGATCATATACATTCGCAAAAACGATTTCTGCAACCTCTTTTGGAGCAAGTTTTGTATTAAGAAGCTTTGCAAAAGCAATTGTCTCCCTTAAACTAGGGCTATAGTATAATTCTTCCATAGCAGCAGCCTCCCGTAAACTTTTAGCCAGTTTAATTGCATCTTTGACGTCATTTGTTTTCGAATTATCAATTGTAGTATGTTGTTTTATGATCTCCAATTCTACATCTTCAGGAGGATAATCTAACCTCAACCTAACTGGAAATCTACTTAGTAGTTGGGGTGGTAATTCTTTTGTTCCAACATGTGAAAGAGGATTAATTGTTGCAATTACAAACCAGTTATTAGAAGCATTAATTACCTGTCCTTCTGCCTCTTTAAGTACGAGTTGCTTTCTGTCATCAAGAGCTTCATCAAGTCTTAATAATACATCTGGCTCTGCAGCATTTAGTTCATCAAGATATAGAAGACTTCCATCTCGCATGGATCTTACAAGTATGCCTTCGACAAAACTGATATCTCCTTTGTCAAGAGTCTTACTGCCAATGAGATGAGATTCCCTTGTACGGAGGCTAAAGTTAACTGAGTATAACTCTTTATTCATCTTCGAAGCAAATTTTCTAACGAGTGTTGTTTTGCCAGTTCCTTTAGGGCCAATAATTAATGCGAACAGTCCTGTTTCACGAGCCTTATTCAGTATCTCAATAGCATTATTCCAATCAAGATAATTTATCTCCATCATCATAGTTTATCAAATCGCCTTTAGATAACTTCCATTATCTCAATACATAAAAACTATACCTATTATCAAACATTCAATAAACGGTTTATTGAGATTTATTCACGACCATGGATAGTTGATTTTTTGTTCCTCAAATAGTCGGTGAGAAGGACTTTGTCTATCATCGAAGGATTAATGTAATAAGATCTTCCCTTAACATATTTTTCCATCTCATTAACGTAGCCAAGTAAAGAATCTTCTTCACTTATCATAATAGTATCAATTTGTATCCCCAAGCTGCGGCATTTTTTTGCTTCTACTATTGTTCGCTCACCTATATATTGATCGACCTGCCTATAGCGATAACAAAGATAAACAAGTTGTTCTGACGAAACATCTAGGCTTAGATCTTGGTTATTTTTCACTGAGTCAACGGTTTCTTTATCTGGCAAATAAAAATGAGAATAGGGTCGTTGCGATAATATCTTATCCTGTTCTTTTTTATCCTCGATAAAGCATGCACTAGGATGACCGTCAGTAATCAACACTATTCGCCTATTCAAAGCACCATCTTTTTGCAGTATTTTTTTTGCCAATCTAAAAGCTGCTTGATAATTTGTGTAATGGAGAAAATCAGAACCGGGTTCAAACGTTTGTAAATATGGAATATCTTGTGGAGCGACCTTAGAGGCCAATGCTCCAAATCCAACAATAAAAATAGAATCTGAGGGGAAAAATTTTCTATTTAAAAGAAAAAGAGCCCAGAGCGCTTTTTTTGCCGCCTCGATTCTAGTCATATCGCCAAACATAGAAGAGTATCGCATTGTGGAGCTTAGATCAATACAATATACCAGCGCGACTCGAACGTCTTGCATGGTTTCGTACTCTTCTAAATCTTCTAACTCTATATCCAGGGGAATTTTGATCGGATCAGGTCTTTTTGCCGTTCGCTGGACCGCATTCAACAATGATCTGGAAACGTTGAGAAGTCTGATATCGTCGCCAAGTTCATATTTTCGCGTAGTATCTATCAGGAGAGATCCGCTTCCATGACTTGAGGTTTCATGTAATCCAAAATCACCTGTCTTCAAAGCCTTCATAACGTCGGTGAGAATTTTTCCACCAATACTCATGAAGCCTTTTGAGCTAAGCCATTTCTGAGAATCTTTAAGATATCCTCTTTGTATTAATTGAGTCACAATGGGCATTCCAAACCCCTGGCGATCCTCAAGTTCTGTTTTCATTGTTTGTTTCTTTTTAACCTGTTCATCATTAAATTTAGAATCTTCAGGTTCCTTCGAGATGACCTCATTCAATATCTGTTCTAGTTGTTTTAAATTAGGCGTCCTTTCTCTCAGTGCTTCTCTACCAATCGCTTGAAGTAACTTTTCGAGCATTTCTTTAGAGAGATTTTGGGGATTCAGATCTTCGGTTTTCTTATACTGTTCGTATTCATTCTCTTCGGCAGGAAAATAAACAAAATCTTTTGTTCCGCTTCTACTCTTGTTATGTTGGTACATAGCTATTATCCTTTCTGTTTAGTAGAGGAGGCTGAATCCATCTAAATCCCTCAAGAATTACCTCCGTAATTGATGCTGTGAACTCGCCATCTAAGTCGTGCAAATAGGATAAGCTGTCGATGTTTATTCCGAGATCTTTTGCTTTATTCACAAATTCTTCCTGCTCTCCTTTCACAGTATTAATCGTCTCATTTATAATCTGTTTTAAGCTGGGAAATTTTAATAGTTGCGATTCATAGTCAGTCGAAACAGATCCCTTTGACCCGAGAACTAACTGTGAGACCAAAAATTCCTTATTCTTTCCAAACTCATTTTTTAACTTTGTTATTAGTTCTGGGGGTAAATTTTGAACGTATTCAAGACAAACTTCTTTGATAGCATTTTCTATGATTGAATCCAATACTTGCATTCTATTGTGACGATTATCTTCCATTTCAGACAATTCAAATTTTGCTGATTGATGTATGCTATGAATATCGCAAAATCTTGGTATGGCTTTTACATAATGCAATATTGCTCTAGTTCGTTCTGCTTCAGCGATCATAGTCTCCATAGAATGCACCGCCATACGGACGCTTACGCCTTTATCATGATTAATGTCACGATGAGATCTGGCCAATTGTGCTATTTTACTAATAGTCCGAAGAATAAATATTGGAAGAAACACATTTTTAATATCGGCAATTCTTACTTCCTGAGCTATAATAAGCATCTCGTCCGTTACGCTGCGTGGGTAATGGGTATCTATGTGACTTCGGAGTCTATCAAACAATGGTTCTATGATCTTTCCTGAATGAGTATAATCTATCGGATTTGCAGTTGCAATTATTCTGGCATCAGGCCTGAATATTACAGTATATGATCCAGTTGTAAATTTACCCTCTTGTAAAACACTCAGTAATGCTACTTGTTTTCTGGGATCAAGTACAGGAAGTTCATCAATGCATAGTATTCCATGACGTGCTTGTAATAACTGGCCTGGAGAATATGATTCAATGTCATACAATTCAACACCTTTCTTGGCAATTTTAATTGCGTCGATCTGTCCAACGAGGTCTTTAACAGAAATATCAGGAGTAGCTAAGACATATCTGTATCTGTCATTACCGTCGATCCAGTCTATTTTTGTATCTAACTTGTTATTGCTAATGATATTCTCGCACTCTTTAGAGACATTGAATTCAGGAGACGGACGAGCAATTTCAGAGTCAGTAAGTAATGAAATGAGCTGACCTTCTGGTATTGAAGTAGGTATATCATTTGTAATTGTTCCACGGACGACTGGAATAGGCGAAAGAAGATTCTTGGCAACAGATTCGGCAATTTTTGTCTTTGCCTGTCCTATCTGTCCCACAAAAAGCATATCATGTCCAGATAAAACCGACCTATTAACTGCTGGAATAACGTCTTCTTCGTAACCAATAATCCCAGAATAAGGATGTTCTCCTTTTCTCAACCTTGAGATAAGGTTCCCCCGCATCTGTTGCTCAACTGACAGATGTTTATAATTTAACAGTAGTAGATCTTCTAACGTACTGATCTCTTTATAGTCCTCGGGAAATCCCGGCATCAATTCAGTATATTTAGGTTTAGATGTGTAAGAATTATGTACAATATCCTCTATATTTTTAGAATTCATGAATTATTAATTTCGCTCGTGTGACAAATTTAAACATTCTTAATTGGCGATAAAGTCTTTGCTATATACATGTTATAACATTATAGGAAATTTCGCCTGATGCTTTACCAAATCCTTCCATACATTATATTCTTATGCTTGATTCATTTTACATATGAAGTAAAAGCCCTATATGTGGCAAAAGGAATCACATGTATAACCGGAAACGAAGGTAGCAATAATATAAGTCAAAAAATATGTTAGAATAGAATACATCAGTATTCACAATCCAAGACTGATTAAAGTTGGCAACAGGTACTTCTAGAAATGAGTTACGATCGATCTTCCTATACACAAACCAATTATTGGGATTTATTTCTCAGCAGAACAAACATTATTAATGATGCTCAATTTCTATGATTCTTGATTATAAGTATGGAAAGCATCATGATATCTGGATAGTCATGTGGTGATACTAATATGCTCTGGCTTGCAGTATCTTTAAAACTGTCAATACATTCGTTCTTCATTTGAGAAAAGCAATGTTGAAAGTAATCAAATATTTAGGATGGGACTGAGCATGTTGACAAGTATTATCCTTGTTCAAGTCTAGTTTATAGAATCCTTATCAATGAGACACATTACTTGTATTTGTACACGATATTTATGTATAATATGACAAGGATTCAAGCCCTATCTTTACTGATTAGGGCCATTGGATATGGAGAACAATAACGCCCTCAGTCTAATAGCACATACTCTTTGAGCTATTCTTCTACTGGTAATCTAGTATAGTTTTTATTGCCGAAATTTATTTAATTCTTTGATTTGTCAGCAGCAGAGTATAAACATATCCTTAGAATTGCAGGAAAGGATATTGAAGGCAGTAAAAAAGTCATTGTTGCTCTCAGTAAAGTTAAAGGTATTGGTTATAATTTTGCTCATGTCTTACTTCAGTCATTGAATATTAATCTGAATAGCAGAGTAGGTTTTCTAACAGACAGAGAATTAGCGGATATTGAAACGGCTATAAAAGATCCCTCAAGATCCAGATTGCCAGAATGGTATTGGAATAGGAGGAAAGACATGGAGACAGGTTCTCATAGACACTTGATTACATCAGATCTTGATTTTATGATTTCTAATGATATTGACAGAGAAAAAACTATTATGAGTTGGCGAGGTTATAGACATATGTTTGGTCTAAGAGTTAGAGGTCAGTGTACGAGAACTACCGGAAGAAAGGGTGGCGCGGTAGGAGTAAAGAAAATTGGCAAACCTATGCCTTCCGCCGTATCAAGTACTCCTAGTAAAGGTACCGGTTCAGGATCTGCAACTGTAACTGGCGAGGGTGCTAGCAGCATAAAACCAGCAGCAGAAGCAGAGAACGCAAATACAACACCTAAGAAATAAGGTAGATGCTAAATGGGAGATCCTCGTAAAGCAAAAAAAAAGTTTCACAGACCCAGAAAGATTTGGACTACTGATCAACTTAATTCGGAACTGTACATAGTAGGTTCTTACGGCTTGCGTAATAAGCGAGAGTTATGGCGGGCACAGACAGAGGTTGCTAGACTCAGAAATCAGGCTCGTGCGTTACTTGCTCTCCCTGCAGAAGTACGACAAGAGAAAGAAGCACAGTTGTTAAATTTCCTGAATAGGCAGGGACTTGTTAATGAATCGGCTAGTCTTGATGAGGTTTTGAACCTTAAGATTGAAGATCTCCTTGATAGAAGACTTCAAACAATAGTTATGAAAAAGAACGGATCGAAATCTCCTCATCAGGCACGACAGATGGTTGTCCACAAGCATGTCTCTATTGGCGACAGGTTTGTAAATATACCTGGTTATCTAGTAAAAAAAGAAGAAGAATCCCGAATTTTATTGCATATGGCCGTTAGCAACACGTCATAGCCATATTGATTCATCTAATACTTTATCTACTAGTTTCCGAAAAGAATTGAGGTTAGAGCTATGGTAGCTCTGCTCAATAACATAAGCATTATCACCAATATCGTTTTTATTATAAAGGTAGGGCAACATCCGAGTATCCATTTATTCTGACCAATTCCCTTCTGTATTGCTAGACTGTTATAAACAGATTATGGTTATGTTCGTTAAATAAACGAATGGGTGTAAGAATTAATCTATTAACAGGTTGACCTTGCAGCGTCTTATTGGACATACAAGTCCTTAAATAAATACAACTACACATCATAACACAAAAATTAAATTGCTAGATGTTTATTGAATCGTATTTGAATTTAACGTTCTTTTGCAAGCGCGGTAGGCATGTCGATTGTCCAGGTGAATGGCCAATAGATGTTAGTTGTGGACCTAACCATGACTGCTCTTTTGACATTGAGATGACAAAATGTCTATGTGACTGTCATAAGATCGGACAGTAGCTTTAAAAAAGAGCCGAAAACTTCTCGGACGTAAAAAGCTTTAAAAGTAATTTCTGGGTTGGTGTACTAATGGAGTCATTTAATAGCAATAGAGTCTGTTCCTTCTGCAATACCGCGATTAGTGATGGTAGAAGCATCTGTGATAACTGTATGATAACAAACAATATTAAAGCGTATGATCTTCATAGCGAAGGATGCGGCTGCAACAAGTAGTCAGACACAATATTCTACTTTTAATGTCTCGCGCAAATTCCTCTTCCTCTTCCGATCCTTTAATTGATTCAAAGGAAAAAATATCGTAAATAAGTAATTATGTGGTTGATGATTTCAATAAAGAAGAGATTCTTTAGTTACCAAAATTTAATGCTTAAAGTGAACATTACTCCTAAGCCGCTTTATGGAAAAGCACCATTATACGCATAATTTAAAGGTAGGGGTCAGATACTTGGTATAATAATCATTTTTCTATTAGGAAATCAGACAGCCACCACATCTTCATTCCCTGAATTTAGTTCATTCCGATTCTATCCATTAAATCTTTAGCCTTCTTACGTACTTTAGAATTGATTTTTACTACGACCAAGCCTTCATAGGGTTGTCCATACATCAGAACAGATCCTTCTGGGACAATCAACAAAAGCGGTAAGGCCAGTAGATCTTCTTCTCCGTCAACTATGATTCTTACAGGAGAAGGTATTCTCAATGCATCCTCTAGCACCTCAACAGCTTTCTTTGAAATAGTTCCTGCCTCATTAGAACATTTTAGTTCTTTAAAGATAGTTTTACCTATTCGATCATGATTTAAAGACGAATTATTGATGTTATCTCTTTTCATACGTCTCTCTTTACCGTCAATAACTGAAACGTTGGGTATTATGCCAAAGGAGATCAAACGTTCAGTTGTAGCATCTCCAACAGATATTATTTTCTTTGCATTTTTCAATATTGTATCTAGTCGGCTTCTAGTGATGTTTTTGTCAGCAATGAGATTTCCAAAAGGTTCTTTTAGAATTCGGATACATTCAGGCGTGAGAGGCATTATGAGATTGGATTTGGTCACGTTCTGTTTTATCTTCTTCCTGTGCATTCATCTCTGCGGCGATTACACTTATTCGTCCTGCCACTATCTTGGCAACGTTGATGAATGCATGTGATTGGACAGACTCAGGTTCACATATTGTAATGGGTTTCCCCCGGTCGCTGCCCTCCATAATATGTGGATGCAGAGGGATTTCACCAATAAAGGGTATATTGAATTGCTCGCTTACTCTCTGTCCGCCTCCCTTTCCAAATATGTGAATCTGTTCATTGCAATGAGGACACTGTAAGTAACTCATGTTTTCAATAACACCAACAAGTGGTACATTTAATTTGTTGAACATGCCAACGGCCTTGACGGCGACATTCATAGCTACGTCTTGGGGAGTTGTAACGATTAGTATGCCTGTAATTGGAATTGTTTGGGCCATTGTCAATGGCGCGTCTCCAGTACCAGGGGGTAAGTCTATTATCAAATAGTCCAGGTCCCCCCAATTCACATCTGTAAGAAATTGCTTAACTATCCCTGATACAATAGGCCCTCTGTAAATTCCTGCCTGCTGCGATTGCTCATAAAAAAATCCCATGGATATTACTTTGACACCTGATGTTATAGGTGGTTGAATTTTATTATCGACTACTTGAGGCGATTCCTTTAGGCCTAGCATCAATGGCACACTCGGACCGTATACGTCGGCATCTAATAATCCTACTTTTGCTCCTGTTTTCGATAATACAAGTGCCAAATTAACAGCGACAGTCGTTTTGCCTACTCCACCTTTCCCGCTGGCTACTGCTAAAATATTCTTGACGCCGGGCAATAATTCGTCCATTGATATAGCACGACCCTCCATCACTCGTGCTGATACCTTTAAATTAAGATCATCAACTCCTAAATTCGCAATTGCATTCCTAACATCCTGTTCTATATCACTATTAAAAGGACAAGCAGGAGTGGTTAGCTCAAGTGTGAATGCTACTTTGCCATCATTTATTATAACATCCTTTATCATACCCATAGATACTATGTCTTTGTGTAGTTCTGGGTCTATAACCTTCTTCAAAGAGTCAAGAACTTGATCTACCGTAACCACCCTTAAAAATTTGTCTTTACTGTATTTAAATCATTCACTTATAATGCCAGAAATAGAAGCATTATAAACAAAATTTCAAGAAAAGATCTTTCTTACATCCTGGAATCTTTTTCTTAAAGTAACAATACTAGTGTCTCCTGCTACGGCTATCTGTGCTTGACTAACTTTCTCGTCTTCTCTCAGGCATGCTGCGTATAGTACTGCAACTGCTAGTGCATTGGGATCTTTTCCGTGTGAAACAGGGTTCTCCTTTATAATACTTAACATTTCGAGCGCTCTCCTATACGTCTTTTCGCTCACTCTAGCCTTGCTCGCTATTTTCGCAAGATATACGCTAGAGTCAATGACGGGGAGGTGAAGTTTCAAATGTCTTACCAATAGACGATAACACTTTCCTGCAAAAATCGAGTCAGTATTTGCTGTTTCAGCAATCTCGTCAAGCGTCCTAGGAATATTTAGCTCCCTACAAGCTGCATAAACAGACGCAACGACTAACGCTCGAATTGATCTGCCTTTAATGATACGCTTGTCAAGCGCCTTACGATAGTTGTATGCCGATTTTTCTATCAGTGCATCATTTAATGACAATTTGTCCTTTACTGTTCCCATAATGGCAAAGGCATTTTTTAGATTTCTATGATAGCTCCTGTTATTACTGGAAATCTTGTTCCATCTGCGCATTCGTTGGACCTTGCTCATCTGTTCTGGACTAATAGCAGCACCATTTGCATCTATGTTAGAATAGGATATGAAAGTCGATAGACCCATGTCATGGAATGCTAAGGAAGTTGGCATTCCCGTCCTACTTTTACTTTCAATGTCATCACCTGAGTAAACCCTCCATTCAGGTCCTAACGACTCTATGTTGTCATGGATCACTACACCACAGGTGCTACAAACGATCTCACTGGTCTCTGCATCAAATACTGTTGCTGTGCTATTGCATAACGAACAAATGTCGCTACCTTTATCTGATTTTGGTTCAAACTGTAGCGAATGATTAATGTTAGTGTGGGTCATTTTCATTACTAATAGCATCAGCAGAATAAATATAAGCAACATGTGTACTCTTTTATCATTACTAACAATATGTCACCAGAAATAACACAAATAAACTCAATACAACACAATACATTTAATTGACAGACGTAAATATTGTGTGAAAATGCCCTCAAAATTATCTTCCAATAATCTTTCAACTACATCAACGAGGTCTTTTAGATTTGATGTTGAATATTCTAAAATATTAGACGAGGAGGCGGAAAGAATGGGTATATCGGTAAATGCACTTGTAGGAATTATCTTGAGAAGCTATACAGAATTTACTCGATACTTGTCGAAAATTGATATGGTTGTTGTGAACCGCGAATTCTTGACTTCATTACTTGAATGCAGTAATGAGGAAAATCTTTATAATCTTGGCATGAAACTTGGCGAAACCGTCCCGATTGACACAATCATGTTTTGGAAGAAGGATTTGACTGAAAAGTCAGTGTTAGAATATATAGAAAAAATTATTTGCAGATATGGTCATTTAGGAACTTATGACGAAATCTCACAATCAGGCAGCAGGATTATTGTGATACGACACCGACTAGGACGAAAAGGTTCAAAATTTTTTGAAGGATATCTTAGATCTACTTTAAAACATACTATTGGAAAGGATGCTATTTTTGAAGTGACTGAATCCTCGATGAAATTTGAATTACTATATACATAGAACAGAATAAATCATTTAAAGTTTTTGCTATTCAATCAAAAGGTTCATAAATTGATCTTTCGATCAACTGCCTACATACATTATGTTTTCTATAGTGCATATGAGTGATGTTGTTAGAATTCCACCAAACAGATTAACTAATTCACTAAAGAATACAGCTATCGGAATACTAAAAGAAAAATACGAGAGCATGATAAGTCCAGATATAGGTTATATTATTATGATTATTGATGCTACAGCCAATTCGATAGGTAAACTAGTGGCTGGCGATGGTGCAACTTATCATAGAGTCAATTTTAAGGCATTAACGTTCTTTCCAAAATTGCAGGAAGTAGTAGAAGGAGAGGTTGTAGAAATCACAGACTTTGGAGCATTTGTTAGAATCGGGCCGACTGATGCGTTGCTTCATCTATCTCAAATAACTGATGATTATTTGAAGAGTGATGTAAAACAAGGTGTAATCATAGCTAACCAATCGGCAAAAATGTTGAAAATAGGTTCTAGAATAAGAGCAAGGATTACTGCTGTAAGTCTAGGTAAAGGCGCAGCAATGGGAAAAATTGGTATAACCTGTCGCCAACCTTTTCTTGGTGCGAGTGAGTGGATAGAGCAGGATGTAAAGAAGGCTAATCAGCCGACTGCTGCTTCGCCAGTAAAGGAAAAGAAAGGAGGAGCTAAATAAGGATGCCGAAAGAAGTTGCCTGTAAGAAATGTAAGGCGTTAACTATTGGGAAGGTTTGTCCCCTCTGTAAGTCATCTGATCTTACTCCAGACTGGTCTGGAATAATCCTTGTCTTTAATCCTTCACAATCGCAGATAGCGAGTACGCTTGAGATTACGATCCCTTACAAGTATGCCCTGAAAGTCTCATAATAGAATGAAGAACTTACGGGAATTTCTGGATCTTAGAGAATCTCTTATAAAATTCTTGCATGAAGATATCGGCAGAGGAGACGTTACCAGTAATTGCATTATTTCATCTGATACACGTAGTCAAGCACACATCAAATGTAAAAATAGTATGCCAGCAGTAGTATGCGGCCTTGAAGAGGCGAGTTTGGTGTTTGATCTTTGTGGCTGCACTACAAAAACTTTGGTTTCTGATGGTTTTTGGGTTCAAAACGGCACACTTGTAATGACAATAGAAGGAGAGACACGTTCTATTCTAAAGGCAGAGAGAACCGCCCTAAATCTGATAATGAGAATGAGTGGTATAGCTTCTGAAACTAGATTCGTCAAGGACACGATTGAAGATTTGCCCTTTTCTGTTATAATTGCAAGTACTCGCAAAACAGCACCTGGTTTAAGGCTTTTAGATAAAAAAGCTGTGACAATAGGAGGAGGAAACAGCCACAGAATATGTTTGGACGACATGGTCTTAATAAAAGATAATCATCTTGCAGTTACAGGCTCAATAACAAAATGTATAAAAATTGCAAAAGAGAAGGTAGGTTCTTCAATAGCCATAGAATGTGAATGTAAGAATTTTGATGAAGTTATCGAAGCTATAACCGCCGGCGTAGATATTGTTATGCTTGATAACTTTCCTGCAGCGGACATAGCCAAAACAATGAAAGAAATTTCGACAATGGGTCTTAGAAAAAAGGTAAAGATAGAGTTTTCGGGAGGGATAAATATACATAACATACGGGATTATGCAAAAGAACTACCTGATATTATCTCAATTGGATTTCTTACTCATTCTTCAAAGGCAGTCGATTTCAGTCTAGAAATAATATAGAGTTAGCAGATACTAAAACAATTGTATTAGGTTGTTCACTAATAAATTAATGTTTAGCATTTTGCTTATCGCCAGAAGGTGTATCGGAAATCGTTTGAAGAGGCCAAAATTCAGTTAGAACACGTCTAGTACTAAACGTTCATGATATTTCCAACATACGTTCAATAGCTAGTCTTGCTTTTTCTGCTATTTTATAGGGGACCTTAACTTCATATACATTGTTAACTAAAGAATTATGAACCTTGTTTAGATTAATCTTTTTCATATACTTACAAATGGCATCATTTTTTATTGGAATAAATGTTTTATCAGGATTCTCTTTGGTCATTCTATGGAGAATTCCTGTCTCTGTAGCAATTACAAATTGACTTGAAGTAGATTTTCTAGCATAATTCATCATACCTTCAGTAGATAAAATGTGGCTTGATTTTATCAATTCGCCGGTAGACATATGATATAGTGCCGATGACGTACAGCTGCATTCCGGATGAATTAAAAATTCTGCGTCTTTGAAAGTTGTAAGCATTTTGTTAATATCTTCTGCCTTAATTCCGGCGTGAACATGACATTCTCCAGGCCAAATATACATGTTCTTTCTTTTGGTAACATCAGCAACGTAGGAGCCAAGAAACATGTCAGGCAAAAATAAGATTTCTTTATCTTTTGGAATACTGTTAACTACTTTAACAGCATTTGAAGAAGTGCAACAATAATCTGATAGTGCCTTTACTTCAGCAGTAGTGTTAACATAGCTAACAACTATGGCATCTGGATGCTCTTTAATCCATAATTTTAGCTCCTCTGCATTAATAGTGGAAGAGAGAGAGCAACCTGCATCTAGATCAGGAATAAAAACTCTTTTTTCTGGACATATAATAGAAGCAGTTTCAGCCATAAAATGTACGCCGCAGAACACAATATTCTCAGCGTTTGTATGCGCAGCATGTCTTGAAAGCGCCAGAGAATCTCCTATAAAATCTGCTACATCCTGCACTTCCGGCAACTGATAATTATGTGCAAGTACTACTGCATTCTTTTCTTTCTTTAAAGCAGCAATCTCGTTTGCGTAATCTCTATCTTGTAGCATCATTTGTTGTAATAACAATTAATGCATACTTTCTATTACATTTAAATTAGTACAATTGAGGACAGCCTTGCCTTCAGTATCAACATCCTGGGCAATACTTGCCACATGAGATGATAAATTTGTAAAAGACTAACCAATAATAAAGATTTACAAGTTATTAATAATAAAAGTACAGTATACATATATAAAACAGACCAACACAGTGCTAATGAGCAGAAAATATGCCTACACATGGGTCGCTTACAAAGGCTGGCAAAGTAAGAGGTCAGACTCCAAAAATCCAAGGTAAGCCTAGATCAAGTCTCATTTCGAAATCACGTAACAAGAACAACTTCATTAAACGTTTTGAGAAACGAAGGTTGCCGGGACAGAAAAAACCTGAACGCCGTGGTAGACGATAGTACATGGATGAAAACTGGTTGATTGTACTATTAAAATAAAAAATTTGATTAGCAATAATAGCAAGCGCAGCGGCTTATCTCATTCTTGTTGAAATCATTTTGATTTTGATGTTTATAAACTGGAAACTTTCAAGACATGCATTTATTTTTTACGACTTAATGGTTTCCAGGCAACTTAATATCATATTACAGACTAACTTTATAAGACAATAAATTGTTTAGAAAGGTTGGAATCATAGGCTGCGGAACAATAGGAAGTGAACTTGCTCTTGCTATTGACAGTGGCAAGGTAAAGAAAGCTTCACTGCTATTGCTGTATGATAAGGTTGAGAATGCAGCGGTAGAATTAAAATCAAAATTGGAAAATAGCAATACAACAACATTTTCCAACTTCTCTCAATTCATTTCTTCTTCTGCGTTTGCAAATACGGATATTATAGTCGAAGCGGCTTCACAAGACGCCGTGAGGAAATTTGCGAAGACTATAATTCAATCTGGTAAAGATTTGATTATAATGAGCGTCGGTGCTCTTACAGACCGTGACTTTCTTCATGAATTATCAGATATTGCTTCCAAAAAGGAAGTTCATATTTATGTTCCTAGCGGCGCTATAGCCGGCATCGATGCTATTCGAAGTATCAGGCATTTGTTAAAATCAGTAACAATCTCGACGACAAAAACTCCAAAGGCCTTAGCAGGTGCACCTTTTTTTGAAAAAACAAGAATTAAACCAGAGTCAATAACTAAGAAAAGGTTAATCTACGAAGGTACAGCGAGAGATGCTGTAAAAAAATTTCCTTCAAACGTTAATGTTGCAGCTGCTCTAGGCTTGGCAGGAGTAGGTATGGACGCGACAAGGGTCAAAATTATAGCAGATCCTGCCATTTCAGTAAATCAACATGAAATCACGGCGAAAGGAAAATTTGGTGAATTCAAAATTGTCCTTCAAAATACACCTAGTCCGAGTAATCCCAAGACAAGTTATCTTGCTGTTCTTTCTGCCGTAGAATGCCTCCGCTCAATAACCGATGATAACATAAGAATTGGAACATGACTGCCTGCCGCTAATATATTGATACCGAGCAGTACAAGAACGCCGGAGGACTGGAAGAAGGATTATGAGTAATTCTTTTTGACAGTTTATATAGGGCTACTATCTGTCTTGAATCAAGGTATTAAGAATGAGTTACGGAGGATTCAGAAGAAATGACAACTTTGGACCAAAACCAGTTGAAACCGGCAAGGAATATGATGTACAGATTACAGAAGTAAGTCGAAAGGGAGATGGTATCGCACGAATACAAGGATTTGTAATCTTTGTTAAAAACGGCAAGGTAGGACAAAACGCAAAGATTAGGGTAGTCCAAGTAGGAAACAGATTCGCTACAGCTGAAATTGTTGATGGTGCAACAGCCACTTCAACATCAACCACAACCACCGAACCGACTACTAGTTAATTATTCCTATAAAAAAGGAATAAATGGCAAGTGGCCTTTTTTGTATTTTTATTAACAATTGCTTTTAAATTTCGTTTCTTCAAGTCTCAAAGTCTGTGAAATTAATTAGTAATGTTAGCGCTGCCTTCCGTAAAGGAAATAAGAGTATTTACTTAATGGATATATATGTTTTAGTAATTCTTTAATGTCTTCAGATAATTTAGACTTACTTTCTAATAGAAATTATATAAAATGGTTCTCTATCCGAAAGCAAATATCGTCATCTGGAAGTTAGGATACGATTAAGATTGACATTTTGACTTTTAATTATACGCTTGCGATCAATGTCGCCTCCATGTCTTCTTCTTATAGATTTTAGCTAAAGGTATACTAATGACGTTAAAAAATAGCTGATCTAAAATATGAAATACGGAATCATATATTATTGTTATATCTGACCCCCAGAATATTGGCATACCATATAGACGATTTTTAGTAGATGTGAACATATAAGCTTGGATTGTTGTGTTCACTTTTGGCCTGATGATTAGGAAGGATATTCCATTGTCAAAACAGTGATACTCTTCAAGAGCAAAAATAAAGTCAATCTATAAAATTTACTGTACATATGAAAAAGGTCTGACTCTTAATGCCAGATCGAGAATAACACAAATACATATCTGAGGTATGAGTAAGGTAGACCAGGCAAACATAGAGCAGGAGCTAATTTCTCTTGATAGGTATATAATGGTATAGATAATAGTTAAGAATATCGCCAATATGCCATTCTTAGCAAAACTAACACTTAAAAATAAGTCTGAATAGTCATCCAATATATGGCTGCCCGAAAGAAAACTTCTACAAAGAAACGATTGGTAAAACGCACTAGACAGAATAGACCGGTGCCAGCCTGGATAATAATCAGAACACACAGACATGTAAGGACTAATCCAAAACGCAGACTATGGCGAAGATCAGATGTAAATGTAGGATAAAATTGAGGTTATAAGAAAAATTGTCAGAAATAGAAGAAAATCTAACCCGTGTATACACAATTAATTTAGGAAAAGCTTGGATAACTCCACAGTACAGGAGAACGGATAGAGTTATTAATATGATAGAGGAGTTTGCAAAAAAGCATATGAAGAGTGACGAAATAAAAATCGACCAGGATTTAAACCGGCAAATTTGGAAAAGAGGTAAAACCAATCCTCCGAGAAAAGTGCGTGTAAAGATGGTAAAAGATGAAGATGGAATGGTTATAGTTTCTTCATACGAAGAAGCAATAAAAATTGAATCCAATACCGAATCTAACGAATCTGTTTCTCTTGATGAATCTGATAAGACCTAAAGGAAAACTAAACCAACACCAAACAATACCCAACATATTATTCGAGAAAAAAAAGATGCTATATAGACGGCGAGGTTCCCATTCTAAATTCTTTTATTATGTTTCGTACAAGCTATTCTGAATTTGACTATTCGTGGCAATTATTTCTATGAAGTAAACATCGAGTAACAGAATTACTCTATACAAACATAGAATGTTCCTGAAATTATAATCAACCGAAAACAGTATACGTACTATCAATAAGGATTCTAAAAACGCTTCAGATATTAGATATCCGAATGAGATGGTTTATTTTCGTCTATTCGAGGTTGGGAATCATCATTTCTATATCTGGAGAAGAATCCATCTCTTCCCAATCCAATATGTTTTGTTTTGGAATAATCTCTGAAAGAGGATCATATCTATCAAATCTTGTTGTCTCTTGAACTTCAGCCATTAAATGAATCTTTGTCCTCTCTGAATTAGACATGGCCAAAATCACTTCTGGAGTTTTTTCATCTTTAAATATTGCTTGTATTGTGTTAACAATAAAATTAAGTTTGCCTATGGGGACATTTTCACCTCCCATAACATACAGTAATGCTCTTTTTACTGAATTTGGATCGACATTGTCACATAGCATTTCGATAGAATCTTTAACAGATGATTCGACGGGGCTATTCTCCTTTTTACTTGCAAATAATAAGTTCATACTGGGATAAATATGTCCTTGTGAAATCGAAGAAATTACTTCGCAAATTGCCTTATTAGTGATTCCATAACACTCTTGGGGAGATAGTTCGGGACTATTTTGTAATAAACTATCATTATCTATTACTATTGTTGCATCTGCAATATTCCGGAGTCGCCTTAGCGATACTCCAGCTTGAAATATTCTATCTTTCTCAAATCCAAAAGGCATTATTGCAAATAATATTATTGACGTCGCACCTGTGTGTTTAGCTATGCTGGATACTACTGGAGACATTGCGGTTCCGCTGCGGCCTGCCAGGTTTGCGATGACAATTATCGTTTTAAATCCGTCAATCGTTTCTTTGATTTTTTTATTGGAAGACTGGGTAAACGATCGTATCTTGTAACTTGAAGGATTTACCCATGAATTCGAATCAATAAATAGACTCTCATAATTTCCATTAAGATCGTTTTTATCATTACTTATTAACACGCATTTGCAATCCAACGAGCTACTGGCATCGATTGCAATTTTACTACCGGCGCCTCCTACGCCAACCATTACTATTGGTTGTTTTATTTGTAAATAATTATCTTTCATGACCCCGATCCTTTACTGTATGTATTAATATTAGTTAAAAATGTTATTAATCAAATATAAACATGTAGTTGCATAAAAAAGTTGAGTTACTTAGCGTTAGAACTAATGATGCAGGAGGTTAGCGAGTAGCTAGAAAAGCCACAAACTTCAACAGGAATTTCTTCTCCTATATGAGGTTTAATTTTCATACCTTTATTTGAAGGCGCACATTCAGATGATAATAAAATAGGTTTATATGCATAGTTTCTACCTTGGATATTATTTTCGCTGGTTTCATCTATGATTATATTTCCTCTCCAACCTTTCCAGATAGAATTACGCTTTACAGCAATCTCCTTTATCAGTGTGTGCAGGAGTTCAGTCCTCTGCTTTACTATGTGTGAATCAACTTGTTTAAGTTTGCAGGCGTCTGTCCCAGAACGACTGCTATATTTTGAAGAATTTACAATATCCGGTTCTGTCTCTTTTATTAAATCAATTGTCTTTAGAAAGTCTTGATTTGTTTCTGAAGGAAAACCGATGATAACATCGGTTGCAATGGTTATTTCTGGGAACTCTTTCCTAAATGCTTTAACTATATTCCGATAGGTTTCCACGGTGTGTCCTCTTTTCATTTTCCTAAGGATTCGCTCACTACCACTCTGGACAGGGATATGCAAAAATTTAAAGATTTTGTCGTTATCTGAAAATACTTCTATCAAGTCCTTTATCATAAAAGGGAGGTACATTGGGTTCATCATTCCTACTCTAATTTTATAATTGCCTTCAACAAGGCAGCATGACCGTAACAAATGTACCAGGTCTGATCCTATATCTTTACCATAGCAGCCGTTGTCGGTAGATGAAAGCCATATTTCTTTGCAGCCGTCGGCAATGTCGCTACGCATTTGTCTTAATATATCCCCTATCCTGTAACTCCGAAGTCTTCCCTTTGCAAGTTTAGTTTGGCAGAAGGAACATTCACTCATACAGCCACTGGCTATTTCAATTATGCTAACTATAGGATTAATCCGTATTTTTGGAAGATTTACTTTATCTAAAAACGAGTCTTCAACAAATACAGATTTTTCGCCTGAAAGAGCAGAACGTACTGCATCAATAGTCCTATCAATACAATGAGGACCAACTAAGCTTGCAAACGGACTAAGTGATTCTATTCTTTGTCTTTCTGTCTTTGGTAGACATCCGGCTACGATAAGTGGCTTGGCTGACCTAGAAAGCTTATCAATTCTGTGAAGCATTCTGTGTTGAGTTACATCTTTTACCGAACATGTCACGATGATATTCAGCGAAGATTCATTTTCCTCATCTGCTAATTCATAGCCACCTGCCTTTAGTAGTCCTGACATCATCT
Organism: Nitrososphaeraceae archaeon; assembly: GCA_035639375.1. GTDB lineage: Archaea > Thermoproteota > Nitrososphaeria > Nitrososphaerales > Nitrososphaeraceae > JAJNBK01. Next base: position 2,151 of record DASQYF010000418.1, on the reverse strand, counting down.
CAGAATCAGCCATGCTTGCAGAACATCCGTACGCTTCAATCCATACTTTCCCATTGCTATGGTTGAGTCCTTTAGTTTTCTCGGAATCAAAGGACTTTGAGATCTTCGGTGAAAGATAAATAGGCCTAGTGTTTCTTTCAATAAGATTTAAATGCTCAGCCATGTTGGTCCTGAATGTTTCTATCAACTATTTAACACCATTGGTATGATTCTATCATCTTTAGCATTTATCTTGGCTAAAATATGAATTATCTCTAGCAGAGAGGGTTAATTGTAATATTTTACTTCATTAATATTGGACAACATCTAAATCTCTTTATAAAGAATTAATAAGCTCGAAAAACTTGACGTGGCAAGCAAATGGAAACCAATGAAACTTCGTGACATGCAATTGATGGATTCTGGTTTAGCTTTGAAACAGTTGACAAAGCTAATTGCTTATTATTCTAGCAAATTTCTGAATAATAAAAAATACAAAATATAGGATTCTTATGAGAATCCCATATCCAATAAATATTTTGTGGCTGTTAGCAATCTTTTAACATCATATCGATTATGAGCTTCTGAAATTGCACCCATTTTTAGAGGAAGAAAGAATATTCCATGATTAGCCATTAGAGCTAAACTATATTTTTTTGACAATTCTCTGTTAGAAAGAGCCACGTGTCCTGCAGTAGTTATGTTGGTAACCAGTTTATTTAGAAAATGAACCTGGAAAAGAGAACCAGTACCGGTCACTTCAACGTTGATTTTCGAATTTGAAAAAACCTCGCTAAGACCCTTTCTAACTTCGTTTCCGAGATTGTTGATCTTGGGATATATAATATCTTTATTCTTTCTCAGGTGATTGATAGTTGCAAGACCTGCTGTCATAGTAACAGGATTTGCTGAAAAGGTTCCTCCTCCAATGGCGCAGCAATTTCGCTTATTCTTCCTTATTAACGGATCCGCAAGGGACATAATATCTTTGTCACCGCATACGACTCCAATAGGAAATCCTCCTCCTACGATCTTACCTAATGTGAAGATATCAGGCTCCAATTTATAAATACTTGCTGCTCCGTGAATTGATAATCTGAAACCGGTCACAATTTCATCTAAGATGAATAGGCTATCGTTTTTTTTTGCGAACTCCTGAAGTCCTTGTAAGTAGCCATCAATAGGAGTGATACATCCTGCGCCACCTAGGACAGGTTCCACAACAATGCAGGCCAAATCATCTTTAATAGATTCAAGAATCTTCAAAGACTCTTGCAGGTCGTTGAATGGTATTGCTTTCACAAATCGCTCTTCTTCTTGTATCAGGCCAGGGCCTTCTTGGATTTCAAATGGATAGTTTACAGCGTACATTAGCGATGTATTATAGCCATGCCATCCACCTAAAATTTTAGCAATTACTCTTCTGCCTGTTTTTGCTCTCGCAAGGCGCACAGCATACATCGTTGCCTCAGAACCTGTAGAGGAAAAGCGAATATGTTCAGCTCTTGGCATCAGATTTTGGATAGTTTCTCCAAGATCCACACTGAGGTCATTTGCTGTACCATATAATGTACCCTTGGTAATTTGTTTCAAAAGCAGTTTTGAGACTGTATTCGGAGAATGACCAAGAATTAATGCCCAATGTCCCATCCAATAGTCAGTGTATTTGTTGTTATCAACATCAAGAATGAATTTGCCTGTAGCGCCTCTGGTAAAGAAAGGATAAGGTTGGAAAAAACGAATATTATGGCTTATACCCCCTGGAAAGACATTTGAAGATCTAGAATAGAGAGATTTCGATTTTTTAGTTTTTTTTTATATATTCTAACATAATCGCTATATTTCATATTGTAAAGTTCAGGCTCTAATTTCTTTTATTTGTTTGTAGATAAAACTTATATCAATATAAAACGCAACAGGTCGATGGCTCCTTTATGCAGGAAAAAGGCTGCCACACTGTATTGTAATAATGGTGGTGGTCATATTCACATGTAGCAAGGTTTATATTTTAATTTTGCTCGGTATTTCTTAGAACGTAACAATAAAAGGCGGCGTCGGGATGATTGTGGTCATAGTGCCATTTTGTGATTCACCGACCTCCAGTTGCGCTCATAACATGGAGATTCAATATTAAGATATTGAATCTGACAATGGTCACATTTACACGACCCG
>DASQYF010000417.1:0-2218 GCA_035639375.1 Nitrososphaeraceae archaeon | reverse complement strand
ATAAATCATATTTACAATGAATCTCACTGTATAACTAATGGAAATGATGAAAAATGATGTTTCCAGTGCTATAAACCAATTGAGACAAGCAGACTACGGTGATCATTACATGATAGTTTATCCTGATCTAAATACCTTAAGAGAAATTTATTCTCGTTATATTAAATTTCAACTAGAAGAAAATAAAAGATAAGATGGATGATTCTCTATTTGATTAATTACTAAAATCGTCGTCTTGTTCGATCTTGACCTTCTTCTGCTTCTGTTTCTACAGATACCCTTGATGTTGTAGTATCATAACCGCCGCGGTCTTGTCTTGTAATACTATCTCTTGATGTTTGTTCAAATGTCTTGGCAGTGTTAACACCTATTCTTGATAACTCCTTTGTATTGTCTTTTGTTTGTTGAATAGATGTCTTGAACGCTTCCATATTTGCAAATATCATATTATTTGCTAAATTGGTAGCAGCAATCATATTGTTAGCAAAGCTGCTAATCATATTTGCATATAGTTCAGTTGCTTGTCTTGGAGACATCCAATTTGACAAAAATACTTTGTTTGCATTCTCCATGTAAGGGATGCATGCTGATTGGAATGAGTTAATAATCTCTTTTTGTGATTCTAGATAATTGTCTGCAATTTCTCTGACAGCTTGAATAGTTTGTTCTTGATAGTCTTTAACAGATTGTGTATAACGTGGAATCTGACTTCTTGCTTCATCTGTTGTCTTTCTAATATTATCTTTGGTCTCATCTAGTGTTCTGTTGATTGCTTGGTGTTGTTGTTCTTCTTCTCGTTCTCTCCGCTGCCATTGTTGTTGTGATGATGTTGTTGTATCTACATCCGAGCTTGTTGTAAAAGTTGTTGTATTATCTTTTCTTTCAATATTATCTTTTCTTGATGCCATGTTATATCTGTATTAATTAGTTAAAGATAAAGGTTATAGACACTAGTTATGAATTGTAGCCTTCTGAAGGAACAGATATAAATTTTATCTTATACATAAAACTCAATGAGTTATAAAAAAATTAATAGTACTGTATGCTTATATCCAAAGTAGCCAAATTTTTTGCTATTAGTCTGTCTTTACTTTCTCGATATGTTTTTGTCCTTTGTCCATGGTCTCCAAAAGAGATTAAACCAGTATTCTCATAATTTAGCAGCATTTATAGCAAATTCTTTGTACATATCAATCCAAGCTACCGTAGAGTATTGCCATGAAGTCATATTAGCCGCAAATGGGTCTAGGTCATTTCTCCGATAATTATTAGTATTTTCTTTTGACTTTGTTAGGTTCTTCTCTTCTATGATGACTTGTTGGTGCGGTGGTGATGGTGTTTCAACTGACTCTTTGGTACTAATTGTAGCATGTTCTATTGCTTCAGCTTCTCTTCTCTTAGTCTTCAATGCTTCATTAGATGGACTTGAACTTTTATTATCTATTATTACTGGAGAAAGACTACTTGGAAGGTCTGTTGTTGGTCTTTCTGTTCTTTTTTCCGTAATAGATGTAGAGGTCTGTACTTGCGTTCTTGGTAAAGTTGGTCTTGATAATGTTTCTGTTGCTGATTTTGTTGCTGTGGTAGTAGAAGTAGTTGTAGTTATAGTATCTTATGTATTACCTTCAGATTTGGAATTAATATCATACTTAGATATATCAGCAGCAGTCAAATCTAGGAATACCCAAGCTCCATTATATCCTTCTATATCTGATTTTGGTATTTTGTATATGTGTTGTGAACCCTGAGTTGTAATACTTATTGAATCATCATCATCATTTATAGCAACAACATTTCCTACACCATCCATATCTTTGGATCTCAACTTTTATGAAGAATTTTATCCCAATCCCTTACTACATCTGAAGACATATTATAATTCATTTACACTGTGGCAACAAAATTATATTAATATAGTAAAAGAATATTGCTACTATAACTTGACATAGTCGTATCGTCCTCAATCCTCCTCTTTGTCTATTCTGGTTATTCTGGTTATACTCATTATCCTTCATCGTCACTATCTTCTAAAGTGTCTTTTCAGGCTCAGATTTCTTCTCGTCCTCCTTACTGTGCCGCTCTCTTCCTCTTCTTCTAATAAATAACTATGAAGACTACTGCAATGGATTATTAGAATGTCCAATAATAGTATCTTCTTTCATAATTATGCAACAAGCACATTTTCGCTGTAAGCATATCTTAGATTCCTGATGCTTAC
>DASQYF010000416.1:0-5557 GCA_035639375.1 Nitrososphaeraceae archaeon | reverse complement strand
AAATATGTTATCGTACCGCATGAAGAAATCATCAGCAATCTTCATGTCTTCCTAAAATTGATTCAGCATTACGAAGACGATGACTTTATCTTCTTTTTTGACAACTGTTTTCTCTGACCCAAAATTTACAGTATCTCTAACTAGCCTTAGTAAATAATTCTAACCTCATATAATAGCATTCTTTGCTCAGGCTAGTGCTTTGCCCGGTTGGTAGTAGAAATTACAAACAATGAAAATGGTCTTGTATTGAACTGCAGAACACTTCTTTTTTGGCCATTATTCGCAAATCATATGATTACTAAATATTTATATACTATTAATTAGTATACTATCTATTACGAATTATTATGCAGACTTATGACTTTGAAAATAGTATTGGATTTATAGTTAACCAAGCAGCTAAGGCTTTTGTCAAGGCTCTTGATGCTGAATTACGTCAGAAAGTAGGTGTTACTGTTGGTCAATGGAAGGTTATGGTTATGCTTGCTAATCAAAATGGGCTTACCCAAAAGGAGATTGCTGAAAAATTGGCTCTGGAGGGTCCAACTCTTATTCCAATATTAGACAAAATGGAGAAGGAAGGATTAGTTATAAGAAAGGTAGATCCAAATGATAGAAGAAATAATAGAATTTACCGTACAGAAAAGGCAGATACATTATGGGATAGTATGATTGAATGTGGATTGAAAATAAGAGAAGTTTCTATAAAAGACATACCAGATGAAAATGTCAAGATAATGAAAGATGCTTTAGAAAAAATGAGGCAAAATCTTAGACTTAATTTTAATGTTGATTGTACCATTATAGATAACACAATAACTCCACCTACCGATACTAATACTTCTGCATACACTGCTACCACTACAACATCTTCAAGAAGCAAGGAAAATTATTAGAATGAAAAGTGTTGCTAGAAATGAAATCGTCAAAAAAAATTACCGATAATTATAATTCAAAGCATGCTCGTCTAGACGATACATCATCCTCTGAAAAGATCCCATCTTATGCGTGGAAGGTACTTGCTATACTAAGCTGCATTGCTACTATGGTAATGTATGCAGAAACAATGTTGATACCGGCTATTCCTGATCTTATCAAAGAATTTCATGTATCATATAGTATGTCATCATGGATCCTTACAGCTTATCTAATATCTGGAGCTGTCATGACTCCAATAGCTGGCAAATTATCAGATATCTATGGTAGAAAGAAAATCTTGTTGATTATAATGGTGATTTATGCAGTAGGGGTTTCTACTGCTGGATTTGCTTCAAATATATACTTCATGATATTTGCTCGCATCATTCAGGGAATAGGAATGTCAATGTTTCCTATTGCATTTGGTATGATAAGAGATCAATTTCCAAGAGAAAAAATATCGATAGGTCAAGGTGTAATCACGTCTATGTTCGCATCGGGTGCAGTAATAGGCCTATCTGTCGGAGGATTTATAATTCAGGACTTTGGATGGAGAGCCACATTCTTTACAATAATACCTATTGCAATTGTTCTTCTCTTAATTATAAGGCATTTCATTCATGTAAATCAAGATGAGCAAAAAGAATATCAACAGAGAAAACCCGATCAACTATTGCGCATTGCAAATAAAGACTCACAAAAAAATATGGATAAGAGTAACAATGACAAGCCAGCAAATCAAATCGACATAAAAGGTGCAATACTATTAGCAGTTGCTATTACATTTTTTTTATTAGTATTGACTTTCATTGAAACATCTGGCAGCAACAATACTACTAGTAGTATTGGCAATAGTTATAATAACAATAATAATAATACTTCTATAGCAATTATTCTTTTTCTTGTTGTAGGAATTATTTCCCTTTTGCTATTCATAATTATAGAAAGGCGAGCTAAATATCCGCTAGTAGATTTTAGGTTAATGCTCAACAAGTCCATACTACCAGCTAATTTGATTATAATGATTGTAGGTATGTCTATGTTTATGGTATTTCAGACAATACCAATATTGGTAAGAAATCCTGAACCAATAGGATTTGGCGAAGATGCTATAAGCACGGGTAAAGTACAGTTGCCGTTTGCTATAATACTCTTAATTTTTGGCCCAACTTCTGGTTTCATAATATCAAAATTAGGCTCACTAAAACCAATCATAGCAGGTACGATTATTACTGCCATAGGCTTCTTCAGTCTATTAATACTTCATTCAACCGAATTCCTAGTCTCAGTAAACCTCGCTATTTTATCCACTGGTCTATCATTAACTAGCGTTGGAGCTATGAATGTAATTATACTTTCAACACCAAGACAATTTAGTGGAATATCTTTAGGAATGAGCAGTCTTATGAGAATTATAGGTGCTTCAATAGGTCCTGCTTTAGCTGGCATGTATATGCAAACACATCAATCAATACTAACTATTCATGGTGCAGCACAGTATTTTCCATCAACTATATCATTTAACTTCATATTTCTTACTGCTGCGATATTATCCAGTGCATCAATAGGATTAGCAATACTACTAAGACAAAACGCTGTCAAAATGGCAATACCAAATCTTGCTTAGACAACGAGTCACTACTAATAGGTGACACTTTAGTACAATCCAAGCTATTGTGTCATTCATATTACTTTTGGAAACTTAACTTTTTATACTGATATAAAATTGAAATATCTCTTCGTAATGCATATGTATATTCCTCTACTAGAGACACTATTTTTATTTATTGTAATATAGTATTGGAGCTATTGAGAAGTATTATGATCACTGATTATAAATAAATACGCTTTCAATAAGAGTGATATATGATATTATCTTCAATTCTGTTAGTTTCCTCTAATAATTCTAACAATTGGTTCCTCCTTAGGCCGTAACACCTATTTGAAAGTATATTGAACTTTATCAGGAGAGAAACACTTACCTATAGTCATAAATCATATATTCATATATTGTTACTCAAAACACGTTCTCTAACTTCCATTCGAATATATACAAGCATAAAGTGAACGCTTATACAATCTTCTAATCTTTCATCAATTTCTGTGCGTGTTAACTCTCTATAATTTGTTTCTCCATTATCCCCATAAGATATTAACCGAATTGTGTCAGTCAAATCCTTAGCCAAAAATTCTTCAGATGTATCCAGTATCGAATGAGCTAGCCAATTAAGGTAATTTCTAATTTTTCTGAGCTCATTTATTAAATTGGGATATTGTTGAATTAAATCTGCGTAATGCAATATGAGAATCCTTTCAAGTATATCGATACTATATGAAAACACAAAATTTCTATTATTATTGAGAATAAGTGACACAAACTGTTTGCGCTTATCTTCATTAGGACAGAAATGATACGAAATAATATCGCTAATAAGTTGCTCAATAGAAATTACAGTCGATAAATAAGATCCTCGTATGGTGATATCAAATTGATTAATTTTGGCAAGTTGTTTGTTTTTATCGATATGAGCATCAGACAATTTTAATTCTTTAGAATATTGTACACTATTATAATATTTGCCAACAGGCTATTAATAATTATTAAATTGTGACAGATATAATTAATATCTACGTTTCGCAAATGGATTGTATCTCATAATAATATTATCATCTTAAATTATAACACTTCAAGCCTTAAATGGGTAAATAATAAATAAATCTGCTCAATTGTCACACGGTTATAAAATTGTATGTAATACATATTTATGCATTATATTCCTCAATTCCTGGAACATCAAGATTTGATTTTATAGACATCTTAAATGGTCAATCACCATCTATCTTCTTAAACTTGTGTGGGATTATAGCCTAGAACTATTGCGCATCATCTTTTACTAGATCTTCTATTGCATTTGGTTTTCTAATGAAGCATTTTATCTCGTCCAGCATTGGAAATGATTTCTTAAACTCTTGGCGATAATCCTCAAAGGCTGCAATAAATAAACATAGACTTTGTCATAAACTGTCCTTATCTTTAATATAACTCAAATTCATTAGTATATGGCATTCTAATGTCTAATATTACTAGGCCATATGCATTTTGTTTGAAATTAGGTAATGCCGACAAAGGGTAGTTATAGGCATCAACTTCAAAGTCATTCATTTATAAAACCATCTTAAGCTGAAATTATATCGGTTCATCATCATCTACAATTAGGATTCTCTTTAGCCTGTTAGGGTTTATAATATTAGTAATACTGCTACCAATGTCAGCAGCAGGAATCTGCATGTGTGATGCTATTAGAATGTCGTGACGATATAATTAAGTTTAAGAATTTTGTTTTTCAACACCATTGTGTGCATTGGAATATTCATTATTGGATTGATAATAACATTTTTAAACTCATGTTATTGTTAATATTGTTTTTCCCACTAGAAGTAATATAATAAAATGATAGGGTATGATAACCCTTATAATAATTATATACATAAAAATTTCAGTTGTAGTAGAGGGTAAGGATTTATCGGATCGGGGCTATTGATAAATCCAATCCCTATTCAATTATAAGGACATATTCTGTTCCTCTACTACAAAATACTAATCAGTAATAGAAACTATTAAATTTTTATACCATTTCTATTAATGGAATAAACTAGATTGCAAGTAGATGTCTGAAGTGAAATGAGAATAAAGCAAATTGTGATACATACGTCAGAATGATTCAGGACGTTCCTTGTTATAATGAGTAGTGAGCTCGTCTAGGGATGAGAAGGATTTACCACAATCATCACAAATATGACCACCATTCTTTCGATCAGATGTTAACTCTTTGTTTCAGGTAAAGAGTCTGTTTGACAAATATAAAGCTTATTTAGCCAAATCCATTGAAGTACTCTTAAGGAAGAATAATAACTACTCTGCACTAGACTAATTCATTGTACAGAGATATGACGTTGAAAATATTTAATGCAATGAATGTCCTACTACAAACGAGACAATCTATGTATCTTCTTACTAGGTAGAATAATCAAACGCTTCAGTTATCTGCTGTCATCAACTGTACAAAGGAGTTAAATCCACTAAATGTACAATATTTGCTATTCCTGGTACTGATCCAGCTATTGAGTGTGGGACCATATCCAGCCAATTGTGCTAATACTAGAGTTTAGTACAAATCACGAGCGACAGGAGATTGATGGAATAAGAAGTGAGCCTTAGATGAAATAAACAATCCTTGAAATAATCAAAAATCATAGTTTAGAAATAAGAATGCTGCTGCTATTAACTGGCCTAATGTGAAAAATGGAATCATGATATCAGTCTTATTGCCGCATGTATTTTTTCTAAAAGATACTTCTACAACCTCTGGCATAACGGAGGAAAACAACATAGTAATTACTACTCTCATGTGTCGCCTAAAGAAAAAATCTTTTATTAGACCTCAAATGGCAACTGACGAGTAGAGTGATCCTACTTTAGTCCATTAATCATATGTTTTCTATAGTAATATCTTCAATGTATGAGGTTAAATTTTCAACTGCTGTCTCGAACGAAAATGTACAAGCCATCCATTCGATCCTCGCTTTCTAATTTTTTTTACCTTATGAGTAGATGGTGTTACAGATAAAAAAAGGCTAT
>DASQYF010000415.1:0-9076 GCA_035639375.1 Nitrososphaeraceae archaeon | reverse complement strand
TACTGAATCACTGCTTATGACCTTCATATTACATCTTTATCAATAACTAACTAGCATTCTACTCTTTATCTTTCCATATATCCATAAACCAACATATCAATAACAATTATTGAGTCAAGATAATCAAACCTATTCTAATTGGTGCTTCAAACCTTATTTTGACGACACATCACAGAATTACCAAACGATATGTGGTGTCAACGAAAAAGTCTCTCTTTATGTGGTTTGTGAGAGTCGCAGCGGCGTAAGTATTGATCTAATACCCATTGCAGCGTTTCTATCTCAGTCCATAGGCTATCGTTATAGGCTTTATTATGGGATGGATGCATCTCCCTTTTCTTCTGTATTATTCTATTCTGTAGTATCTCTTCAAGTGTTTTTAATGGTAATGTTGTTTGTGGTGATGGTGATGGTTCATTCACACAGAGTTCACTAACGTGCCGTCATTTATCATCTAAAATAAGGTTTGAAGCACCAAAGATACAGCGAGGGAGAGAGATGGAGATAGCAAAGATGTTGGAAAATTATGTTGAGTATATATCTACTGAATATTGAACAGAAAAGTCTACTACAAAAACTATAGCTCTTGTAGATAATAAATAGATTACATATGCTACAACAAAGAGAAAAGAAAAATACTGGAAACCTACAGGTATATAATAGAAAGACAAAGAAAAATATGATGGAATTTAGATTGTTATTTTGCTGTCACCTATTGTAGAGGCAGAGATTCTATCTTTCTTAGGCGGTAAAGAGTAATTCCATGTAGCATCAGTGCAAGAGGTACTCCCACTGTAGGTATTAGAACCCATGGGAATGTTGTCATTGTTGATATGCCAAATCCAGGAGAAGTGATCAAACCAAGGCTGACTGCCATGACTAAGTCTGCAATACCTAGGACATTCCAAACTACGAGAGCATACTTAGACCAACCAAATCCTTTGCTCAGGAAGTACGCAAAGGGTATTGCTGTCACTCCAATCAAAATATCTCCGACTCCTGCAGGTATTCCAAAGGTTGGATTTAAGATTCCCTGAGATACTCCCCATAAGAAGGCTATACCTAGTATTCTCCAGGTGTGAATGGCCACTAAAAGTGAGGTTGTCTTATTGTTATTGTTATATTGTGTTTGTTTTGAACCTTCAAATGTTGGTTTCATTTTAATATTAGGTATGAAAAGTATAGTTTATAAGTCTCACGTAACCAGATCCATAGTTAGTTACCAGATAGAGAGAGTGAAGGAAGGAAGGAAGAAATGACAGAAAAAAACTGCTCCATTATAGAATCAGTCTATAACACGTCAGAGCTCAAGTCTTGCCCGATTGAAACGACTTTTAGAATTATTGGAAAAAGATGGACAGTCCTTATCATAAGGGAAATTCTCAGAGGTAATACACAGTTTAATCGCTTCATAGAAAATATAGAGGGCATATCACCCAAAGTTCTTACAGAACGTCTGCGCGAACTCGAACGACTTGGAATCATTAGGAGAAGAATTGTATCAGAGTATCCAGTCAGGGTAGAATATAGTTTGACTGATATAGGTAAAGGATTCGAACCGGTATTACTCAGCGCAGCTTCCTTTTCAATGACTTATATGCCTAGAACCGTCTTCAAAGACGGGAAGCCAAGAACACCAGACCAATTATTAACGGATCAACGATGACTGTCTGTGACGTGGGCGCTGCATTGCTTTCTTTTCTACCTTACACCAGATAGTAGTTCAGAAGAGATGCTATGATCTTGTCTTTATGGTTCTATAGGGATTCGGGTATCTCCAAATATTTTTCCACAGATAAGTCAGGTGAACGATTCATCTCTTTGTATAATATTGCTTATTGTTACAAGCTTTATCTTTAGCAAAAAAAGCTAATTTGACAATGTTTATGTTTTATCATAACACATTACTTTGTTATATTATTATTTGATTTTAAGAATTGTTTTAATGATATGGAATAGAGAGTGTAATATTAATGAAAATATTATAATTTCAACAGTGGTTGAAGATCAAAGGCTAGAATCCTCCTTCCATTGATAACTAACAAAACTTATTGAAAGTGACAGCTGTGAAGGCTGTGAAGGCTCTACAGAAGCTAGGATGTACTCGAAACAAAATACGAATGTAAGAAATGACAATAATATCCAGTATTGCTACAAGAATCATATAATAATACTACAAAATCTAACAATATCATCACTCAAATGGATATTGAAAAGGATATACCTTCTCAGAAGCCTTCACAGCCTTCACCATAGTCAGACTGTGAAATAAGCCGAGACAAACAATCTATTGTCTATTAAACATGCTTTTGCTCTTTCTTTCTTTCTTGCCATTTATGAAACTTCTCTCCAAAAATATACCATATTGTAATTGATGCAAATACAAAGGCTGCCATAGAAAGTAATCTTAGACCATCTATGAAAATAGAGAGTATTGCACTACTGAGTCCTACGATTAAACAATAGATCAGTACCTTCTTTGGTGTGAACCGATCATGTTCTTCTTGTTGTGTATTGCTCATTATATTCATGCTTACTCCTGATAATGATGATGCTTCTTCCGTTCTTTCTTTTCGTCTTCTTGTTATAAGCCAAATGCCACCAGTTCCAATTATTATCAAGCCTATGATTAAAAGAATTATTCCAATGCCGACTGTTGTCAAATTCTCCTCCGCTACATTCTCTGTCTTTAGAATTTTGTTATTACAATATTCACTTATTTGGTCTCTAGTTAGAGTGTTGAGTTATTCAGACCAAGATCATATCGACATTGGAATGTTGGCCAGAACGCAGGTGATCTTTAAGGCCTATAGTGAATACTACAATTCCTAGTGCTAATATGCCTAATCCTATGAACGATACTTTCTTTGGTCTAGAAACCTTACCTAGTCTCTTCATTTGTTGCTTATTTATAATATGCTTCTTCTAATGATGGGCCCATAAAATTATGTTATTATTTTTCGGAGTCTCCATCACCATCTCCTCCTCCACTATCGCCGCCTTCACCATAAGAGCCATCGACTTTTATCATAAATATAATATCCATTCTGTTTAAGCAGAAAGATAAAAAATACTTTCTTTCAGTTTATTAAGTTCTTATTGTTTAGTATCTGTGAAATTCCCCACCTTTACCCTGAATCTAATGGAAGAAGTAAAACTATTAACAATACATTTCTATATCTATATATAGATGAAACACATGCTTTACATCCACTTCTTATGCCAGAAATAAAAGAAGAAGATGAGTTTCCCGAGACCTTTCCTACTGGGTTATAGCTATTGTTATTTCGGAAAAAATATGATACTCTAAATCTACAAGAAACGAAATGATATGATAGTCAAGGACATTCTTTATTTTAAATAGTAAGTCAATATAGCAGTAAGTGTTTATATCATATTTTAGAACGATTAAATTTCATGCAGTCTAATAATTAACTGGGGATAAATGAAATTAGATGATGATGCTAAACCAACACAATTTAGTGATAGTGTTTGTACTTGTAAATCATGTAACCACAGAATTGCGCCGGACTGTATAAAAGCCAATTGCAATTGTTGTACAGATGCGAACCATTCTATGGTTTTAGATGGAATAGAGGGATTTACATCATCCGCACCTAGATAAAAAATATTACATCATATAAAGTAAAATTCGACATATTAATAAAGAAGATCAGTTACTTCAGGCCCAGCAGGTATGTGGATACACTAGATGTCGGCTATCTAAACATCCTAAAATCTCACAAGAAATAGTTTTTTGCAACAGAAGTAATAATACCAGATACATCTTAAGAAGCGAACATGTCGCATACATATCAAGAAAGCATATGTATGTATTGTTATGCTGCTCATAGATCTTCCAAAAGAGCTTTTTGAGATCCTATGTCTCATATTTTTTCATTATTTCTTTTACTTCGTTATCGCTAACTTGAGAAAAATCCTGATAGAATTGTCCAACAGCTTCAAATGATAACGGAGAGTGCAGGACTATTACTTCATCATCTGCTACTTGATTTAGATCGTCTAAAATTTCGTGTGGTGCCACAGGTACAGCTATGACTAATTTTTTACAATGTTGATTATTCTTTATCCATTGCCCTGATGCGAGCATTGTTGCTCCTGTTGCAATACCGTCATCAACTAATACAACTATTTTATCTTCAAATTTATTGTCATATTCCTTCCTTCCTCTATAACTCATTAATCGACGATCTATTTCTCTTACCTGTTCATGAGCTTTTATCTGTATATACTTTTGTGATATATTTAGCATATTTACAATTTCTTGATTTATAAAATAACTACCATCAGGCATTACAGCACCAATCGCAAGCTCTGGATTATTAGGCGCACCGATCTTTCGTGAAACAACTACATCTAGCTTAGCATCAAGTTCAGAGGCAATAATATCGCCAATAATTATACCACCACGAGGAATGGCTAAGATGATAGTACTCTGTTGCTTCTTTTCTTCTTTTGATCGACCTTGTTTAAGCCAGGATAATCTTTTTGCAAGTTTCTCGGCCGCATCTATTCTGTTCTTAAATATTGCTGATTGCATTTTTATCCCATAAAAAGCAAAAATGTGTTGGTATACTTTATTTTTGTTCTTTTTCTTTCTACTTTAACCTTCCAACCTCATGTTCTACATCTGCCATATTAGTATATTCTCTAGCTGGAAGATCATCCAATATATCCAATACTGTTTCTACATCTTCCACATCAGCTTTAGATATGCGGTCCTCAGCATATTGTTTTAGGCTATCTTTTGACTTGGGAAAGTCTATTGCTGACAAGATTTTTGCAATTGTAGCTGCTGATATTGACGAGGATTTAACAGCAGTCTTTCCTCCTATCTTACTTGACTGTTCTGATGCTTCAACTTCCTTTGCAGTTCTAAATTCTCTTCCACTCTTTAATTCGCCTAATGCTATAGCAAGTTCAGCAGAATCTCTATACGTGCGTTCTGGAAGAGATTTTATTAAGTTTAATAATTCTTCATTTGAGCTTTTATGAGAAGCATACTCTATCAACTCTTCTTTTGTTTTAGGATAGTGTATTTTAGACAATGCTTTTTCAAGATCTGCTGCTGAAGGTGCTTGTGGTGGATGAGATGTAGCCATATGCCTCTCTAGACGAGATTTTTGTTCAAATCCATCTCCGCATATATTACAACTAAACTGAGAGTTTGATGAAGAAGATACCATGCCTTAAATCGCTACACCTCCTTTATCTAATTTCTCCTAAGGCTTTTTCAATATCTGCCATATTATGATATTTTGTATCTGGTAATTCTCTGATTACTTCAATTATTTCATCTAAACTTTCGACTTTTGATTTGTTTTCCTTTGCATAATCTAGCAACCCATTTTTATCCTTTGGAAATTTGATTCCAAAAAATATCTTTGCAATTGCTGCAGCTGAAGTTGATGTAGTAGCTGCAACCTTTCCTCCAATTTTTCCACCTTTGCCCCCTGGATATTCTTCTTTTGATAAATGCTTTACTTCTTGAGCCATAGGGATTTCTTCTTTAGTTGGAAACTTTCCTTTCATCAAAGGCTTTAATGGTACTTGTTCCTTTCTTACCTTTAGTTCCTTGAATATATCTGCACTCCTCTCTGTTTCCCTTTGTTCGTCTATATCTACACCAAGCTCTTCTTCAACGTGTTTTTTTCTTGCGCCAATTAATAATGTCTGAGTATTTTCATAATTAAGAAGGTCTGGATCTTCAATACTTATCCATCGTCTGTCTCCAAACTTTTCTTGAAGATGTTTTGGGTATTCTGGCTTCTTTTCCGAGGCCGTAAGACCAGGTACCTTAACGTTAGGATTCTTCACAGATATAATATAGCTAGCTTCCTTTTTTATTTCAAATTCTCTCTGTGTGGGACCAGGCATTTCCGGAAGCTCCAAGATATACGCTAACTCTGTATGGTTATCATGTTTAACTATAGTATACTTACCCTCTCCGGCAGGTGCAGCAGCTGCGAGTCTTCTCTTACCTCTTGTCTCTGTAGTATATTCAGCTGGTAAAAGTTCCTTATGTATATCATCTGGATTAGAAGTTGTAAGTATATTTAATGCCCAGTTTTTTTCTTCAAAGGTAGATTTCCCTTCAATAATTTCTGGTAATTGTTTTTGGCCTATTAAGAATAATCTGTAAATATCATCGTTCTTTTTCTTCATGTTTTTGTTATTGTTGCTATTCTCATTTCTTTCTTCTGCATGAGTAACCATATAGAATCTCTGTACATCTCCAATATCTTTAACTTCCTCTGTATCAAGTTTGGGTCTATAAAAGAAGAATATATCCCCTTGTTCTATTATATCGGTATTCCTTTCTTCTTTGACCATATTGTCCTGTTATATAAGATGAAAAATATAACTTATAGGTATATGTGATGATATATTACTAGCTGATGGTTCTGCTAACCTATTTAGAATATCCAATAAATATAATACTCTAATTTGATGAACCAAGTTTTAAAATTTCTGCAATTGTTTTCTGGTATGGCTTAGGTTCGTGTCCTCTCTTTGTATTAACCAATACTGTTAGCTGTTTGTTATTGTATTCATCAAAAGGTCGCTCATTGGGTTCATAGCCTTCTTTTAACCAAGCTGAAGGAAACACTATTCAAAATCTTCCTTCTATCTTAAATATATTTAATTTATTATATTGCAGGTTGCTTTATTTCTTCAGGTTCCTTAATATTGTCATGAAATGCCTGATGATGTTTTCTATGAGCAAGTATACTATCGAAAATAGCGCCACAGTCTTGGCACTTGTATTTTGTTATTGTTATTAATTCTTGGTATTGTTGTTGTTGTGCTAACTTTTGTCTAGGAAGTTGACTTTCTTCTTTTATAGTCGTTATTCCTGATAATGGAAACTCACGTTCTGTAATTGCTTTTTTACTATCTATATTATATAACTCTAAAGATTCTGTTAATAGTTTGTTAAACGTTAGTTGATCAACTTCAATCCGCATTGGAGGATTAAATCCATTCTCCTTGAAAGAATTTGCTAATGCAATTATTGCATCAGTTAAAGCACTCCTAGTAGTGATGTCTTCTGACATATCTTGTCTACCTCCTGTCAATTTCTCTTTTATCTAATGTTCTACTCCAAATGAGAGTTTGATACAGGCTCGGTATTCTGTGATCTTGCCACTATTAGGATCTACTTTTGCAGTCATATCTGTAATTTCTACTCCTCTGATTCCATGTATTGTTTTTTTAGCTTCATCTACTGCAACTTGAGCAGCATTTTCCCAACTTTTGTCTGAACTCCCAACAATTTCTACTATTTTTGCTACATGGGTCATGGTAGCCAGTATATACTGCCTTCTATATAATATATGAGAAGAAAATATGCTATTTTTGCCTTTATTCTTGTTTTGATACGAACATTGAGGCTACTTTGATTCTGTATCTCTTCTATTGTTGGAGCCCTATCATTAGCTGCTCTTCTTCCTCGTGGGATGCCACATCTTAGTCTCTTCCAACCTAGCGATAGATCATTCATTTCACAAAATAATTTGGTTGCTTTATAATAATTTGAAATAGTAGTTTCTGATATTTCATTTCGTCTTGCCCTTTCTATTTGAAAAGCTATGAACTTCATCAAATTGTCCTGAGCCCATCCGGGATTCTGCTGCGCTTTTATCATAAATTGTTTGGCCTATTCTTCAATTGTGGTGCAGTCAAGTTTTAAGAAATCAAGGAACACCATTAATCAGCTTGGCCACTGTCTCTTCGTTCCCGGAGCCTTTAGAGCGTACATGAAGACCGACAATGGATCTTGATATTCTTCTTCAATTACAGCCAACTTATTTTGTCATGTATTATTACACAGTGGGCCTAAATAAAGAGACAAGATTGACTTGGGCCCAAGGGGGTTTGGGTCCTGCATGTAAAGGGGTTCAATAGTATCATTAATTAACGTTTCAATAAATTATTATCAGATAACCATATTCGAATTATTATAGACCATTGGTTTGTATACCTATAAAGAAAAATATGATATCATAGAGATTAGAAATGACTGATTTTTGATTTGTCTCTCAATCTAAATGAAAAAGTGTCCCATTGCAGCCAAAAATTACGGTTCAAGAATTTCTACTAATATTTCATAGGGATAAACTGACAGATAGTAGATCGCTGTCACAAACTAAAATAAGTTGGATCATCTCACATACTAAGTAGCCAGAGAATTACTTACTGACTTAAGTAGTACGGTCTATCTATATGGGTAGAATATAGATGGCTTCTTCTTCTTCTTCTCCCTCAGCCAACCACAAGGTTGCCGTTGTTACAGGTAGCTCAACTGGAATAGGATATGAAACTTCCCTAATCTTGGCAAGGAACGGTTTTCTTACATATGCCACTATGAGGAACCTTAACAAAAGTGAAAATATAAAATTGGTCGCAACTAAAGAAAACTTGCCAATCCAAATTAAGCAACTTGACGTTACCGATGATGTGTCGGTCACGAATGCGATACAAGCAATATCGTCTGAGGCAGGGCGAATAGATGTCCTTGTAAATAACGCAGGTTATGGACTAAACGGAGCCTTTGAGGATCTTGCGATGGATGAAATAAAAGCACAATATGAAACCAATGTATTTGGATTAATAAGAACAAGTCAAGCAGTTCTTCCAACTATGAGAAGACAAAAATCTGGAACTATTGTAAATATTAGCTCTGGCGCTGGAAGATTTGGTTTACCTGGCGCGTCTGCCTACGTTAGTACAAAATTTGCAGTTGAAGGACTAAGTGAATCTATGTCATATGAATTAGAACCATTTGGTATCAAAGTGGTAATAGTGGAACCAGGAGTTATTAGAACAAACTTTTTCGATGGTATGGTTGTTGCGAAAAACTCTCAAGATCCAAATTCTCCATATTCGCAAATAATGCAAAAAACAGCTACTGGCTTTGAACAAATGATGAAAAATGCTTCTTCTTCTCCTGATCTTGTAGCAAAGGTAGTTCTTAACGCCATCAGAGATGAAAATCCTAGTCTTAGGTATTTAGCCGGAAGTGATGTAGAAAGATGGCTAGGGGGTAAAAGAA